>DATCXY010000288.1:0-10212 GCA_036570585.1 Solimonas sp.
TTCACATCTAACCCCGCATAACGCGGGGTTTTTTGTGCCTGACATTTTCGAGGCTTGCCGTTCAGGCTGCGCGATTGCCCGGCAACAGGCCGAACAGGCGTGTACGGTTCAGCCAAATCAACGCCGCACTGCAGATCCAGACGCCGCAGGCGAGCATGAACAGTTCGCCGCCGTCCTTGCTGCCATCGCCATTCACGACCTGCACGCCGAGCGGTGTGAACAGGTGGAAGCAGATCGCGCCGCTGATGATGGCGAGGCCGATCACGGCGCCGAGCGCCTGCAGGATGCGCAGGCGCGTGACGAAGGTGCCGGTCAGCAGCAGTAGCGAGGCGATCAGCTCGAAGCTGCCGATGACATGCGCGCTGAAGATGCCGCCTGGTGCGAACAGGCCGGGAAAGCCGAGACTCGCAGCCCAGGGATCGAGTTTGGTCTGGAAGATGTAGACCGTCTCGGGCGAATTGGCGAACTTGAAAAACAGCGACTGCACGAAGACAAAGCTGATGTACAGCGCCAATGCGAAATGCAGATGACGGCGAACGAAGTTCATTGCTCTGCTCCTATTTGCTCAAGCCCAGCCAGTTCTTGTCTGCCTTGTCGATGTAGTTTGCGCGGTCCGCATCCCATTTTTTCCGGATGTCTTTGGAGTAGTTCAGATACAGCTTGCCATCGATCACCGTGAAGGCCTCGGGATCGATGTCGACCAGATCGTTGTTCGCCACTGCATACGCACAGTAGCCGCCGTACTGCGGCGCATAGCGCTGGGGATCGGCCCTGAATTGCTTCAGGTGTTCGGCGCTGGCGAACTGCCATTTGGCGCCTCGCCACTCGGTGCGGAAGTCGGACTGGCCTTTGATCGCTTTGCGATCGGTCTGGTAGGCGACCACGTCATAGCCGTCGACGGCGAGATGGTAGAACGTGGTGGTGTTGACCGGCGAGGCTGCCTGCGCTGCGATGCTGAAGCCAAAAACGGCGAGGCAGAGGCCACTCAGGCGCAGGAGATTCTTGAACATGTCGGACTCCGGGCGGACATGAACATCCTAGACCTTGCCGCTGCGCGTGCCAGCGCCGACGCACCACAATTCATGCCCGTCCGTTCACTCCCAGCTTTGTCCGCGTTTGAGGTCGGCGCGGAAGCGGCGCAGCAGTTCAAATGGGCCGGTGATGTCGGCGCCGCGCGCGGCATTGGCGGCACCGATCTCGAACGCGATTCGCCACTGCCGGAACATCGAGCGATAAGCGGCCAGCAGCGGCGCGCCCGGGTGATAGATGTGCGCGGCCTCGGCGGTGACGCCGTTGACTTCGAGGATGCGCAGGTCGCGGCCGGTGCTGAGCGCGGTCGTCGATGGACAGCGCAGATCGAGGCGACCGAAGTGGAAGCCGGGAATCGCCTCGAACACGCGGCCGATCGCGCTGCTCAGCTTGGCGCTTGTCAGGGTTGAGGCGTCGAGGAACAGCGAACCGCGGCAGTGCGCGCCGATCTCGACCAGCGGGAAGACTTCGCCGTCCGCTGGAACTTCATGTAGCCGTGTGGCGAAGCGTTGCCATAGCAGCGGTGCGATCAGGCGTGCGCGCGCATCGGCTGCGATCAGTTGCGCGAGCGTTCGTTGGCCATCGCCGCTGACGGTCGGAAAGCATTTCTGTGTGATCGAGTAAATCACCGGCTTGCCATCTTCCGGCCGGCGATAGACGAACACGCCAAATTCATTGCCGCCGATGTAACGTTGCACCAGCACGTCGTCGCTGGCGCGTGTCAAATAGGCGATCAGCGCCGCTTCGTCGCGGATCACGGCGACGCCGCGACCGCGCGAGCCGATGTCGGGTTTGAGCACGACCGGATAGCCGCGGTCGGCAACGAAGGCCTGCGCGCGCGCGACACGGATTGCCAGCGGCCATTCAAACGGCAACAGATCGAAGCTCGCGACCAGGTCCTTTGCACGTTCCATCAAGGCGCCAAGCGCGACGGCCTTGCTCTCGCCGACCACACCACCGGACTCGAATGCCGGATTGCTGGCGGTGAACGCGGTCGGCTGACGAAAGCGAAGGCCGAGCCAGAGGATATAGCCGACGATCGGAACGTAGAACAGCCACGCCGGCCAGAACTCCCAGCGGCGCAGGCGGTTCCAGCGGATCGCGAGACGTTCGGCCAGTGGCGCGCGATATGGCCGCGCCGCCAGATCGATCGCCTGACTCACATCGCCCACTGCAGCTGTTCGTGGCGGACGGTTTCCGGTGCTTTGCCGAACGCGGCTGGCAGTGGCATGCCGGTGGCTTCGGCCAGCGGCCGGATCAGGGCGTAGTGATGGATGGCATGGCTGGCGACAAAGTTCAGCTCGCGTGCGAGCGTCGACGGGCTGAGATGGAATTGGCCGCCGGCGAGACCGATCGCAAAGCCGACCGATACGGTTTCATCGGGCTGATGATCGCCGAGCGCATGCAGGCTTGCGGCAATCCCGTCGAGGCGCCGTGCTGCGACCACCGGCGACTGCTCGACCGTGCGATCCCGTGCGCGATGATCATAGTCAACCAACTCGCCGGCACGGCGGTGCAGGAGCGCTTCATAGTGTTCGATGATGTGACGCAGGTGCGGTCCGACCTGATTGCCGAACGCCGCGGCATGCTCGAAATAGTGCTGTGCAAGAGCCCGGCCCTGGCCAATCACCGCGATGTTGAAGGCGATCAGATCAGCGAACGATGGACGCGACTTCATGGTCGACCTCCATCGTATCGTCAGCGCCGGTCTTCACTTCGCTCCGGGCCTGGCGCAGCAACAGCAGCGGATACAGCACGCAGAATGAGATGGTCGGAATGAAGCCCGGCGTCAGCGTCAGCAGGATATGCGGCGTGCCGATCAGGGTATGCACGCTGATCAGCAGGGTGTAGGTGAACGTCATCGAGCCGCAGAACGCGATGATCGCGCCAGTGCGGGGCCGGCGTGCCAGCCGGTACAGATGATTCATGATCGCAACGCCCGCCAGCGTCAGACCCGTGCTCATCAGAAAATGCACGAAGCCGATCCGCAGCGCCGCATGCGCGCCGGCGCTCCAGTTGGCGAAAGTGGCCCAGCTACCGTAAAAAGCCCCGCCTAGAACGGCGCCAAGGGCGCTGTCCATCAGCCTGCGCAGGCGATCGAACATCGGTTCAATCCTGACCATGTCATTGAATGAATTCGCAAGATGCTGGCAGCGCTCGATGTCTGCGGGCTGAACGTCAGCTTACGTCAGCGACCAGCCGCTTGGCAGTACCGTGTGCCGGTCGGCTTATTGCTGATCGTCCATGGCCTTGGTGGCGGTCGCCTTGATCAGCGCCTGCAGGGCACTGACCACGAGTCCCGGCTCTTCCCAGAGCAACATGTGGCCGGCATCCGGATAGCGCCAGATCCGGTGCGGCGTGTGCGCCAGCACGCGTTCGAGATAATCGGCAGTGCGTGGGTCGACCAGCGCATCATCCTCGCCCTGAATGACGTAGACCGGCATGCGCAGTTTTGCCCAGCCCGGTTCGAGTTCGCGAAGCTGTGCCTGCAGCGGCATCAGTTCGCGATTCGCATCGATCAGCGTCCGTGGCAGCAGCCATTGGACGACGCGCCAGGTCGCCAGTCGCTGATACCAGCGCGGCGCTTCCAGTGCCGGCGCCACCGAGGGCGCCAGCAGCAAGAGGCCGCGAACCCGGTCCGGATAGTCCATCGCCAGCTTGGCCGCGATCGGGCCACCCAGCGAATGGCCGACCACGATCGCCGGTGCCCCGTTGCCGAGCAGCAGGGGTGCCAGTCGACGTGCCTGTTCTTCGAGACTGGCGACCACCACATGCGGTTCCGAGCCGCCATAGCCGGGGCGATCCGGCGCCAGCAGCGGGCCATAAACCTGCAGTTCCGGGCGATTCAGGTAGCTGGCGAATGCTTGCCATTCGCCCGGCGAGCCATGAATGAACAGAATGCGCGGCGAGCCCGCGCGATCGAGTTCGGCGTACTGCAGCGTGTGGCCGGCGACGGTCTCCGTCTTCAATTCCGGCCGTGGTGGATCCGGGAACAGCTGTTTCATCTCGCCAGCGGGATACGGCGGACCGAGGCAGGCACCGAGCAGCGGCAGGCTCGCCGCCAGCGCGATCGCGAGCGATCCCGAGCGACGAGCGCGTGTTCGGCACGCGTGCAGCTTTGCGATCATCAAGCTGTTCTCCGCGCCATTGCGGCATTGCAGTGTAGCCACGCGCCGGCATATGAAACGGCTGGGTACATATTACGGGTCCCGAAATGCGGCATCATCGATGCGCGCCGGTGGACGACCGGCTCGACAGAACTGTGCTATGGATACGTCGCCTGGAATCCCCCCAGCCGGGAAGTCGAATCCGCCGATCACGATCGGCCTGCCGCGCCCGCCCGGTCTGGCGTGGGCAGCCTCGCTGCTGGACGCGGCGACCGGTCTTCACGCCCTCGAACAGTACTACCGTGTACGCCCCGAGGCGTTGACCCCGCCGGCGTTTGTCCGCTACTCGCTGAACGCGTTGCAGATCGACTATCGCATCAACACCGGCAGCCTTGATGACATTCCAGCCAGCGGCCCGCTGCTGATTGTTGCCAATCATCCGTACGGTGTCACCGAGGGGCTGGCGATCGCCGATCTGCTGCTGAAAAAACGCACCGACGTGCGCCTGCTCGCCAACAACCTGCTATGCGCGCTGCCGGAGTTCGCGCCGCTGGTGGTGCCGGTCGACGTGTTCAGGAGTGGCGTCAACAGCGGCAGCATTCGCGCTGCGATACGGCATCTGAAAGACGGCGGCGCGCTGATCATATTCCCCGCTGGTGAAGTCAGCCGTGTCGACTGGCAGGCCCGGCAGATCAGCGATCCGCCATGGTCGCCCACGCTTGCGCTGATCGCACGCCGCAGTGGCGCACGCGTGCTGCCGGTGTTTGTCGAGGGTAAGCCGCGCCTGCGCTCGCTGGTGGTCGGCACGCTCAACACCCGTCTGCGCACGGCGATGCTGGCGCGTGATCTGCTCGCACTGCGCGGCCAGACGCTCGGTCTGCGCATCGGCACCACCGTTGCCCCGCGCGAACTGGTGCGCATTCCCGAGCAGGCGCAGACCGATTATCTGCGCGTGCTGACGTACTCACTCGGCACGGATCGCAAAGTCGGCGATGCGATGGGTGCGCGCACCTTGGCGCCTCTGGCCACGCGTTGCGACGCACAATTGCTCGTTGACGAAGTCGCAACGCTGTCGCCCTATCGCCTGCTTGAAGCGGGAGAGTTCGAGCTGTATCTGGCGCCTGCGTCGCAGATGCCGCGCCTGCTCGAAGAGATCGGCCGCCTGCGCGAAGAGAGCTTTCGTCTATTGCGGGAAGGCAGTGGTCTGGCGCGCGATCTGGACCGCTTCGATCCACATTACGAGCACCTGTTTCTCTGGCATCCGCAGCGACGCGAGATCGTCGGCGCGTATCGCTTCGGCTTCACCGATGCGATTGTTCCGCGGCACGATGTCCACGGTCTGTACACGCGTACGCTGTTTCGCTATGACGCCCGCCTGATCGCGCAGACCGGGCCGGCGGTCGAGCTCGGCCGCTCGTTTGTTGCGCCCGCCTGGCAGAAGAGTTTCCAGCCGCTGCGTCTGCTGTGGGGCGGCATCGCCGCGGTGCTCGCACGTCAGCCCGAGATCCGCTATCTGTTCGGGCCCGTCAGCATCAGTCCGAGCTACAGCCTGGAAGCGCGCCGCCTGATCGCGGAAACGCTGAGCGTGCACCACGCTGATCGCGCGCTCGCCGAGCTGATCGAGCCACTGCATCCGCTGCCGGAGCGACGCCAGCCCACGGAACATCTCAATGTCATCTCCGCGCTGGCCGATCCGCGCCTGCTGTCGAGGGTGATCGCGCGGATCGGCAATGGTCCTGGCTTGCCCGTGTTGTTGCGACACTATCTCGAATTGAACGGCCGCTTTGCCGGCTTCAACGTCGACCAGAGTTTCGGCGGCACGCTCGACGGTTTGGTGTTCGTCAGCGTCGCCGGTATTCCGCCGCGCACGCTGGAACACTTCATGAGCGTCAGCGGCGCAGCTCCCAACGCATGAAGGCAGCTGCCTCCACGATTGACAGCTGAGACTGTCGCCGCGGCGCTTGTCGAGCGATGCGTACGCATCGACAGTGCGCAAAATCATTCGAGGAGCTTTCATGACTGCCGATCGTGTGCGGCTGCGCGACCTGCTGCGTGGTGTGGCGTCGACCCTGCCGGATTTCGCGACCACGCAGCGCGGCTTGTGGAATCTGATTCGCTACAAACCCGATACGAATTTGTCGATCGGCCTTCGCTTCGCGCAGCTGGCTGCCGCGCAACCGCAGGCACCGGCGCTGCGCTTTGAGGCGCAGACATGGACCTACGCCGAGTTCAATGCCTGGGCCAATCGCATCGCATATGCGCTGTCCGCGCGCGGCGTTGAACGTGGCGATGCGGTGGCATTGCTGTTCGAAAACCGGCCAGAAGCACTGGCCTGCGCGCTGGCGATCGTCAAGCTCGGTGCGATCGCCGCGATGCTCAACCCACAGCAGCGCGGTGAACTGCTCGGCCACAGCATTGGTCTGGTGAAAGCGCGCGCGATCATCGTCGGCGAGGAATGCCGCGCTGCGCTGGAAAGCACCGACTATGCGCCGGGATCGACCACCGAGCTTGTGCATTGGTGGGATGGTGAAAGCGCGGCCCCGGCGGCCTATCAGGACCTGAGGACCGCCAGTGGCGCCGCCTCCGCCGCCAATCCTCCGGCGACGGCACAAGTGCAACTGCGCGACCCGTGCTTTTATATCTTCACGTCCGGCACGACGGGCCTGCCGAAGGCGTCGCGCATGACGCATTACCGCTGGATGCGCAGCATGGCGGGTGTTGGCCAGCTGGCTGTGCGCATGCGTCGCGACGATGTGCTGTATTGCGCGCTGCCGCTGTACCACAACAACGCGTTGACGGTGTCGTGGAGCGCGATGCTCGGCGCCGGTTGTACGCTCGCGCTCGGCCGCAAGTTCAGCGCGACACGCTTTTGGGATGAAATCCACCGCGTCGATGCCACGGCGTTCTGCTACATCGGCGAGTTGTGTCGCTACCTGCTCAATCAGCCGCGAAAGGCCAGCGATCGCGAACACCGTGTGCGCCTCATCATCGGCAATGGTTTGCGCGCCGAGCTGTGGGATGATTTCCAACAGCGCTTTGGCATCGCGCGCATCTGCGAATTCTATGGGGCATCGGAAGGCAATCTCGCATTCGTCAACGGGTTCGGTCTGGCGCGCACTGCCGGCTTCTGTCCGATGCCGTTCGCAATTGTCGAATTCGACGCCGAGCACGATGCGCCGCGACGCACGTCGGCCGGGCATCTGCAGTGCGTCGCCAGGGGCGGCGTTGGATTGCTGATCACCGAAGTGACCGAACGCGCGCCGTTCGATGGCTACACCGATCAGAAAAGTACGGACGCGAAATTGTTGCGCAATGTTTTCAAGGCCGGCGATTGCTGGTTCAACACCGGCGATCTGGTTCGTGATCAGGGCTACGCGCATATCCAGTTCGTTGACCGGGTTGGCGACACCTTCCGCTGGAAAGGCGAGAACGTCGCCACCACGGAAGTCGAGGGCGTCCTGAATCAATTCGAAGGTGTTGACGAAGCCGTCGTCTACGGCGTGCAGGTGCCGAACGCCGATGGTCGCGCCGGCATGGCGGCGCTGACGCTGAGCGGAACATTCGACGGCGCCGCGCTCGCGAGCCACGTCTGCGCGCGGCTGCCGGCCTACGCGGTGCCGCTGTTCGTGCGCCTGCGCAGCGCGCAGGAAACCACGGCGACTTTCAAATTCCGCAAGATTGAACTCAAGCAACAGGGCTTTGATCCGGCGCAGGTCGACGAACCCCTGTTCGTGTTGCGCGACCGCAGCCGCGGCTATGAGCCGCTCGATGCTGGAATGGTCGCGGCGATTCAAGGGAATGAATTGCGCTTGTAACCGTGGCTACCGGTTTTCGCGGCATTGACCCAAGCGCCGAAATTGGCCGCTGCGCAGCCAAGGCTTCCCGGCGGCTGGTGATGCGATGCTGCGTCGCAAGGGGAATCCGGAAACCAGCATGAATGTCGATATCAAGATCGAACGCAGCGTCGAGGTCGACGCGCCGTTCAAGAAAGTTGCACCGCTGCTCGATGATCTCGAAGGTACGATCAGGCGCTTCCCGAAGCTGCGCAAGCTGACCAAGATCGGCACGAACGCGTATCTGTGGGAAATGTCCGTAATTGGCTCGAAGATCGCCAACATCGCGCACGAGGTTAGTTATGGCGCGCAGTACAGCATCGACGCCAAGCGCGGCGAATTGAGCTGGAAGGCGATTCCCGATCGCGGGAACGCGACGATCGAAGGCCGTTTCAAGCTGCTTGACGAGGGCGACAAGACCCGGCTGAGCTTCGACGTGCGCGGCAAGCTGCGCGATGTGCCGGTGCCGCTGATGTATCGCTTGCTCGCGCCGCCTTTCATCCAGGGCAAATTCACGCGTCTCGTCGACACCTTCCTGGAATCGACGCGCGATGCGGTGCTGAGTACGAAGAAACGCTGAGGAACTTCCGCACAGGCTTCCCGGCAGATTGGACGCGGGCAGTGCGCGGAGTCCTCGGGTACTCCTGTACGTTGCGGCCCCTGCGCTCCGTCTTCGCCCATGCTGCCGTCGCTCGCGACGCTCCTGCGAAGCTTGCTGAAGAAGCTGAAGCTGCATCACTGGAGGACACGCAATGAGCGTCGTCAATCGCGTCATGGGTCTGGGCTTGCGCGCGATCAATCGCGTCGCCGGTTCTCCGTTGCTGGATCGTCTGCACCTGCGCAAGCCGGCCGAGCAGGCGCTGTATCACGGTGCGCGGATCGGCTTTCGCAGTGGGGCGGCCGCCGCGCGCGCGTTCAAGGCGACGCAAAAGTTGACGCAGGCGGCGCGTCCCGCGCGGGTCGATGGCGGAGGATTGTTTGATCTCACGCCCAGCGACGAGCAGCAGATGCTGCAGGAGGCGGCGCGGCGCTTTGCCGCCGATGAATTGCGGCCCGCCGCCGCCGCCGCCGATGCGGCATGTGCGGCGCAGGCGAATCTGCTGCAGGGCGCAGCCGATCTCGGCCTTGGCATGATGAATATTCCGGAAGCACTCGGCGGTGCTGGCAATGAACGTTCGGCGGTTGCCAATGTGCTGGTTGCCGAGGCGTTGGCACATGGCGACATGGGGTTGGCGCTCGCTTGTCTCGCGCCGTCGGCGGTGAGCAACGCGCTGGTACTGTGGGGTGACGAGGCGCAGCAGTCGACGTATCTGCCGGCATTTGTCGGCGAGCACGCGCCGGTTGCGGCGCTCGCAATTCACGAGCCGCAGCCGCTGTTCGATCCGTTTGCATTGCAGACGATCGCGCGCAGGGTCGACGGCGGTTACGTACTGTCAGGCGTGAAGTCGTTGGTGCCACGGGCCGCGGCTGCCGAGTTGTTTGTGCTTGCCGCTCAACTGGACGGACAGCCGGCAATGTTCATTGTCGAATCCTCGAACGCCGGTCTCGGCATCGAAGCTGAGCCGGCGATGGGGCTGCGCGCCGCGGAAACGGCGCGCCTGCATCTGCGTGATGCGAAGCTGCCGGCGTCTGCGCGCCTCGCCGCTGCGGATGCCTCGGCGTATCGCGACTGCATCAGTCTGTCGCGAACGGCATGGAGCGCGCTCGCCGTCGGCACCGCACAGGCGGCGCTCGATTATCTGATTCCATACGTCAACGAGCGCATGGCGTTCGGCGAGCCGATCAGCCATCGCCAGGCGGTCGCATTCTCGGTCGCCGACATCAGTATCGAACTTGAAGGCATGCGCTTGCTGACGTATCGCGCCGCGAGCCGTGCCGAACGCGGGGTCAGTTTCGTTCGTGAAGCGGCATTGGCGCGGCGATTGGTGGCGGACAAGGGCGTGCGCATCGGCAGCGACGCCGTACAGCTGCTCGGCGGCCATGGCTTCGTCAAGGAGCATCCGGTCGAACGCTGGTATCGCGATCTGCGTGCGGCCGGCCTTGTCGAAGGCGCACTCCTGGTCTAGTCATGATCTATCTTGAAACCCCAAAGAAATTCCGTGGCCTGATCGATCAGGCGCAACATGTCGCGCAGGAAATATTCCGGCCGAATTCGCGTCGCTACGATCTGGCCGAGCATGCGTATCCGAAGGAGCTCGACATGCTCGGTGCCTTGCTGGACGGTCTGAACGCGAGCGGCGCAG
>DATCXY010000289.1:0-2919 GCA_036570585.1 Solimonas sp.
TGCATCTGGTGATGAGCCAGCCGCCACCGATTCCGTACAGCGTCACACATGAACTGGCGATCGCCGCGGCGCATAACTACGACCTGCATACGCGCATCTTCCGCGACCTCACCGCCGAAGTACCGCATCTGGAGCAGGACGTGCTGGGACTGGCGACGCCGACGCTGATTGTCTGGGGCGAGGAAGATCGCGTGCTTGATTCGTCCGGCGCCGAGATCCTGCATCGTTCGTTGCCGAACTCGCAGATCGTGATGATGCCGGGCATCGGCCACATGCCGATGCTCGAAGCGCCGCGCCAGGCTGCGTCGGACTACAAGAAATTCCGCGCCGGACTGCCATTGGCAGGCACGCCATGAGCGCTGCAATCGACGCCATCGAGACCCGCAGCGTCCAAGCCAATGGCCTGCGCTTCAATGTCGCGGTAGCCGGTGAAGGACCGGTGGTCGTGCTGCTGCACGGCTTCCCCGACACGTTGCGCGTCTGGCAGCGACAGATCGGCGCGCTCGCCGCGGCCGGCTACCGCGTGATCGCGCCGGACCAGCGCGGTTGCGGCGACAGCGACGTGCCGGACGGCGTCGGCGCGTATCGCCTCGAAACGCTGGCCGACGACATCATCGCCTTGCTCGATGCGCTCGACGTACGCGAGCCGGCGCATCTGGTCGGCCACGACTGGGGCGCGGTGGTCGGCTGGAAACTGGCGATCGACCATGCCGCGAGATTCAAGAGCTTCGTCGTGATGTCGGTCGGCCATCCCGCCGAATACCGGCGCGGCTTCGAGCAGAAATGGCGTGCGTGGTACATCTACATCTTCCTGATTCGCGGCCTCGCCGAGCGATTGCTCCCCGCGCGCGACTGGTTTGCGATACGCAAGCTGATCGACGATTCGGCGGAAACCGATGCGCGGATCGCCGCTTTGTCGCGGCCCGGACGATTGACCGCCGGCCTCAACTGGTATCGCGCCAATGTCTGGCAGGTGCTGACGCGTCATTACGGTACGACGTCCCTGCCCGTATTCGGCATGTGGAGCGATGGCGACTTCGCGCTCGCCGAAAGCCAGATGCGCAATTCGCAGCGCCAGGTCACCGGACCATGGCGCTATCAACGAATCGACAACGCATCGCACTGGCTGCAGTTCGATCGCGCGGACGACATCAACAAGCTGCTGCTCGACTGGTTCGAGAAGCCCTCTGCCTAGCGTCTAGCGCTTCGCCGCGGCGGGCGGCGGCGTCGCCGTCTGCAAGTCGTGGATCATCGCCACGCAGTCGTTGTCCTCGCCAAGCCCGAGCTGGATCGTCGGAATCAGCGCCGCCAATGGCGTCAGCAATACGCCGAGCGCCGCCGCGACCCCACCGCGCACCGCCAGCGCGCCGGGGTCCGGCAGGATGCGCGGTGAGCGCAGCGGACCGTTGATATTGATCGGCGCCGCCAGCGAACCGATGTTCGGATGCTTGGGCTGCGTGCGAATCTGGTAATCGACTGTTTCCTTGTTCAGATCGATCGAACCCGACCCGAGCAGGTTCGCTGCCGACGTATCGAACAGCAGCGTGTTGGTTTTCACCTGCCCGTCATGGAGCCCCATATCGACAATCATGCAGCGCATCTCGGCGCGACGCGGCAGGCCAAGCGCCGAGATCAGCGAGTTGCCGAGGTCGAGGCCCGCCAGATTGACGAGCAGCGCGCTGATGTCGCCACCGCTCATGAACAGCTTGAGGCTGCCATCGCCGTCGCCGAGCATCGCCGCGACCGAGTTGCCGTGCATATCGAGCGTCGCCTTGCCACCAATCGTGCCGGTACCGCGGAAGATCGTCAGTTTGTCGACGACCTTGCTGAAGTCGAGCTCGCGAAAATCCAGATCGGCGATGGTGTGGATCGGACTCTTGCGACCATCGAGCGCGATGTCGGCGACGACGCTACCGTTGCCGACGCCGAGCTTCAGCGGCTTGACACTGATGAAACCGTCCTCCATCAGCAGATGCGCGTCGAGGCTGTCGACCGGCATCTTGTCGCTTTCGATCTTCGCGACCTTGTACTGCACGTCAAGGTCGGCAGCGCGGATGCGTGGCAGCGAGATCGGCGTGTCGGGCAGCAGCTTGCCCGTTTTCGCCTGCGCTTCGCGCGAAGCCTTCTGCTTGGCCGTGTCGTTCGGTGCATCGGCAGCACCGGGCGTCGCACCGACGAAGCCGGACAGATCGCTCCAGACGACCTTGTTCGAGCGCGCGACCATCGTCACCTTGCGGCGCTGTGCGCCATGCGCGGGAATCACGCTGACGTCACCGGCGATATCGCTTTGGCCGTAGTGACCGTCGACGTGACGGAAGCGGATCGCGCCGCTGGCGCGGTCGTAGTCGAGATCGCCGGCAATCTGGTACGGCGGAGATGGCGGCAGCGGCACGCCGGTCAGCGGATACAGATCGGCAATGTTGTTGCCACGAAAATCGAGCTTGAGCCTGGCACCGGAAAACGCGACGGGATTCTTCAGTGTGCCGTGCAGCGCGACCTTGGTGTCGCCATTCTGCAATTTCAGATCGACCGGATAGGGCTCGGCGGCATCGCGCAGCGTCAGGACCGAGCCGCCGATGAATCGGCCGCTGATCGGCGCATTGGCGTAACGCCCGCTGATATCGACATGCAGGTTCGCGGCAGCGCCATCCTCTCGTGATTCCGTGCGGATTTTCAGACGAAAGTCCGCTTTGAATTCCGGCTCGACAATGTGCACATCGCCATCGCGAATCGTCAGGCTGCCAATATCGATGGCCGGCGGTGCGCCACCGGGCTTGGCATCGTCCTCGGCCTGCAGCCTGTCGAACAGGTAATTCGGTTTGCCGGACGGGCCCGGCCGCAGATCACCGATCGGTTTGTCGATCTCGATGTCGAGCAGAGACAGCCGACCACGGAACCACGCCCACGGATTGAGACGAA
>DATCXY010000290.1:0-2452 GCA_036570585.1 Solimonas sp.
GAACGGAATTTGCGCAGGTGAAGCCAGGCAAGACGCTATACTGCGCGACTTGATTGACCTTCTTGTTATGTCCGGCGCCTTGTTCTGGCGCCGATTTGCAAAATAACCCCCAAAAGACAACGGCTCCGTGCGTCAGGATCACATCCGCAATTTCTGCATCATCGCGCATATCGACCACGGCAAGTCGACGCTCGCCGATCGTTTCATCCAGCTGACCGGTGGATTGGAACAGCGTGAAATGCACTCGCAGATTCTCGACAACAATCCGATCGAGCGCGAGCGCGGCATCACGATCAAGGCGCAGGCGGTGCAGTTGCACTACACCGCGAAGAACGGCGAGCGCTATCAGTTCAATCTGATCGACACGCCCGGGCACGTCGATTTTTCGTACGAAGTCAGTCGCTCGCTGGCCGCCTGCGAGGGCGCGCTGCTGGTGGTTGATGCCTCGCAAGGTGTCGAAGCGCAGTCGGTGGCCAACTGCTACACCGCGCTGGAACAGAATCTCGAAGTATTGCCGGTACTGAACAAGGTCGACTTGCAGAATGCCGAGCCGGATCGCGTCTGCGACGAAATCGAGCAGGTCATCGGCGTTTCGGCCACCGATGCGATTCGCGTGTCGGCGAAGACCGGGCTCAATGTGCTCGACGTCCTGGAAATGGTCGTCGAACGCCTGCCGCCGCCGAAAGGTGATCCGGACGCCAAGCTGCAGGCGCTGATCGTCGACTCGTGGTTCGACAACTATCTGGGCGTCGTGTCGCTGGTGCGTGTCGTCAACGGTTCGGTGAAGAAAGGTCAGAAGATCCGCGTGCTGTCGACCGGCAAGGATCACGAAATCACGATGCTGGGCGTCAATGCACCCAAGCGCGTGTTCAAGGATCAGCTCGAGTGCGGCGAAGTCGGGTTCATCGTCGCCGGCATCAAGGACATTTTCGGGGCGCCGGTCGGCGACACGCTGACCTTCGCCGGCAATGCCAGCGTCGAGATGCTGCCGGGTTTCCGCCAGGTGCAGCCACGCGTGTTCGCCGGCATGTTCCCGATCGATGCCGAGGATTTCGAGGACTTCCGCGAGTCCTTGCAGAAGCTGCGCCTCAACGATTCGGCGCTGCAGTTCGAACCGGAGAATTCGACGGCGCTGGGCTTTGGCTTCCGCATCGGCTTTCTCGGCATGCTGCACATGGAGATCGTGCAGGAGCGTCTCGAGCGCGAGTACAACCTCAACCTGATCACGACCGCACCGTCGGTGGTCTACGAGGTTCTGAAGAACGACGGCGATGTGATCAAGGTCGACAATCCGGCCGAGCTGCCGGAGCCCGGCTTCATCAACGAGCTGCGCGAGCCGATCATCAATGCGCGCATCCTGATGCCGCCGGATTACGTGGGCTCGGTCATGCAACTGTGCATGGAAAAGCGCGGCGTGCAAAAGAATCTGCGCTACCTCGGCAGTCAGGTGCAGATGGAAGTCGAGATGCCGATGGCGGAAGTCGTGCTCGACTTCTTCGATCGCCTCAAGAGCGTGTCACGCGGGTACGCGTCGTTCGAATACGAATTCGTGCGCTTCGAGGCTGCCGACCTGGTGCGGCTCGATGTGCTGGTCAATGGCGACAAGGTCGACGCGCTGGCGTCGATCGTGCACCGCGAGAGCGCCTATCCACGCGGCCGCGATCTGTGTGAGCGCATGCAGGAAGTCATTCACCGCCAGATGTTCGACATCGCGATCCAGGCGGCGATCGGCGCCAAGATCATCGCCCGTTCGACGGTCAAGGCGCTGCGCAAGGACGTCACCGCCAAGTGCTACGGTGGCGATACTTCGCGCAAGAAGAAGCTTCTTGAAAAGCAGAAGGAAGGCAAGAAGCGCATGAAGCAGGTCGGCTCCGTCGAGATTCCGCAGGAAGCATTCCTCGCGGTGCTGGGCGTCGAGAAAAAGAAGAAGTAGCGGTTCAACCGAGATTGGGACGCAGATCATGCAAACCGTACAGTGGGATTTCGCCACCATCCTGTCACTGCTGACGCTGCTCACCGGCATCGTCTGGGTGCTCGACAAACTCTGGCTCGGCCCCAAGCGCCGTGCCAAGCTCGGCGTGGATGCGGTCGACAAGCCCAATGCCTTCGTCGATTTCTGCCGCTCGTTCTTCCCGGTCATCTTCGTGGTGTTGATGCTGCGCTCGTTCGTTGCCGAGCCGTTCCGCATCCCTTCCGGCTCGATGATCCCGACGTTGCTGGTCGGCGATTTCATCCTCGTCAACAAATTCACCTACGGTTTCCGCGACCCGGTGTTCCACACCAAATTCATCAAGATGAACGAACCGGCGCGCGGTGACGTGGCGGTGTTCCGCTGGCCGGTCGACCCGTCCAAGGACTTCATCAAGCGCATCATCGGCATTCCCGGCGATCACATCGTCTATCGCAGCAAGCAGCTGTTCGTGAATGGCGAGCCGGCAACGCTCGATGCGGA
>DATCXY010000291.1:0-1820 GCA_036570585.1 Solimonas sp.
GCAGCGAAGGCCAGGTGCGCGCGCTCGACCGCGCCTACGCAAAAGCCGGCTTCTCGCCGGCGACGCTGGGCCTGGTCGAAGCGCATGGCACCGGCACTGCGGTCGGCGATCGCGCCGAGGCGCAGACGATCACGCGCGCGCTGGCCGCCGAGAATGCGGAACCGGCCAGCGTCGCGATCGGCTCGGTCAAGACCTTGCTCGGTCACACCAAGGCCGCGGCCGGTGTCGCCGGCATGGCCAAGGTTGCACTTGCGCTCTATCACCGCGTGCTGCCGGCCCATGCCGGCGTCGACAAGCCGATCGACACGCTCGCCGATCCGCAGTCGGCTGCATATCTGCTCAAGGAGCCGCGCCCATGGCTGGCGCATCCGCAGCATCCGCGTCGCGGCGGCGCGTCCGCGTTTGGCTTTGGCGGCACCAATTTCCACGTTGTGCTCGAAGAGCACCCAGCCAGTGATGGCGCCGCCGGCGCGCAGCGCTGGCCGCATGAGCTGTGCCTGTTCCGCGCTGCCGACATCGCGGCTCTCACACGTGATCTGCAGACGCTGCGCGGCAAGCTCGGCGACGGCCATCGCCTGACGCTGGCGGAATTGGCCTGCGCACTGGCCCGCAAAGCGGAAACGCAGAGCGGCAAGCCGGTTGCACTGGCGATCGTCTGCAGCGACAGCAAGACGCTGGCGCGCGATCTCGACACCGCGCTCGCGCATCTGCAGGCAAGCGACAACAAGCCGCTGCCACCCCACATTCGTCTGTCGACCGCAGTGCCGGCCAGCGCACCGGCGATCGCATTCCTGTTCCCCGGCCAGGGCGCGCAGCACCTCAACATGGGTCGCGAAGTCGGCCTGTTCATCGACGAAATCCGCGACGCGCTGGAATTTGCCGATCGCCAGCTCGATGGCAAGCTGCCGCAGCGCTTGTCAGCGCTGATGATGCCGGCGGCTGCGTTCGACGACGCAACCGAAACCGCTCAGACGCGCGCACTGACCAATACCCGTGTCGCACAACCGGCGATCGGCGCGCTGTCGATGGGCTATCTTCAGTTCGCACGGCGTCTCGGTCTCGACGCCATTGCCGCTGCCGGTCACAGCTATGGTGAATACACCGCGCTGCTTGCAGCCGGCGTGATCGATGCCGAAACCTTTATCCATCTGTCCGCCGTGCGTGGCGCGGCGATGGCCGAAGCCTCACAAAGCAGCGAGGCCGGCGCGATGGTTGCCGTGCAGGCGCGACGCGAAGTCGCCGCCGCGCAGATTGCGGGTATTGCCGGCATCAGCATCGCCAATCACAACGCACCCGAGCAGTGCGTCGTCTCCGGCCCGAAGACACAGATCGAACAGGCGGCGGCAAAGCTCGCCGCTTCAGGCTTGCGTACGGTGATGTTGCCGGTGTCCGGCGCGTTCCACACGCAGCTCGTCGCACCAGCCAAGGACATGCTGACCACGGCGATCAAGGCCGCGCAGTTCAGCGAAGGCAGCTTCGCCGTCTACTCCAATCAGACCGCGCAGCGCTATCCGGCAACGGCGTCGGCGATCCGCGCCTTGCTCGATCAGCACATGCTGAGCCCGGTTGAATTCGTCGCCGAAATCGATGCGATGCATGCGGCCGGCAGTCGTCTGTTCGTCGAGCTCGGCCCCAAGGGCATCGTCGCGAACATGGCGCGGCAAACGCTGGCCGGCAAAGACGCGAGCACGATCTCGCTCGACGGCAACGGCGGCGGCATGCGCGGCCTGCTGATGGGCCTCGCCGAACTGTTCGTCGCGGGCGCCGCCTGGCAGCCTTCGGCGTTGTTTGCACGCCGCGATCTCGCGCTACTCGACGAC
>DATCXY010000292.1:0-2440 GCA_036570585.1 Solimonas sp.
GCGCGCTTGAGGTGCCGCACTCGTGCCTCGATACACCGCGCTAACGCGCGGCACTCGGCATGAACGGATAGGGGTGGATCAACGCCGAAGGGCTCGGTGTATCGAGGGGGTTCCTGGCCATCTTCAACCGTGGAGGTCAAATCCGGGTTCGCGCTTGCCTCGATACCGCGCGTTTCACGCCATTCGGCAGAACGGTTTTAAAAATTTTGCTCGCATACAGCCTCAGAGCTGCGCAGCGGCAAACGTATCGCAGCGCGCAACTTCGCCGCTCTCGAAACCGGTTCGGAACCAGCGCACGCGTTGCTCGGAACTGCCGTGCGTGAATGAATCCGGTACGACCTCGCCTTGCGCCTGTTGCTGAAGCCGGTCGTCACCGATAGCCGTTGCGGTGTTCAGTGCGGACTCGACATCGCCCTGCTCCAGCCAGTGATGGCGGGTTTGTGCGCGGTTGGCCCAGACGCCGGCATAGCAATCTGCCTGTAGTTCCTGTCGCACTGACAGGCCGTCTGCACCGTTCATTTGTGCACCTTGTTGCCGTGCCTGCTGCGCACGGGCGAACACGCCGGTCAGGTTCTGCACGTGGTGGCCGACTTCGTGTGCGATGACGTAGGCGTAGGCAAAATCGCCGCCGCCGCCGAGCCGCGCCTTCATCTCGTTGAAGAAGCTGGTGTCGAGATAGACCTGGCGGTCGCCGGGGCAGTAGAACGGGCCGGAAGCCGCACTGGCACCCCCGCAGGCAGTCTGGACCTGGCCTGAAAACAGCACCAGCTTCGGCGCGGCGTACTGGCCGCCGGCGCGTTCGAAGATGTCGCTCCAGACGTCTTCGGTTTCGCCAAGAATCGCGCGAACGAAGTCGGTGGTCTCATCGTTGGGAGCCGCGCTCTGCTGAGTGGCTGGCGATTGCTGTTCGATTTGCTGGACGAGGCCGAGCATTTCCATCGGGCTCTTGCCGAGCAGCAGGCCGATGAAGATCACGACCGCGATGCCGCCGATTCCGAGCTTCATGCCGCCGCCGCCACGCCCGCTGACGACGTTGTCACTGCGCCGCGCGTCGCGCCATTTCATTGCGAGATTCCCTGATCGTGGATGCAACAATCGTCGCCGAGCATGGTCGATGACGCAAGCGGATCAGGCATCGGCTTCGACGATCGCAAGGCAGCTGCGCAGCAGGCGTTCGCGCGGCTGCCATGGGTATTCGGGAATCGTCACCAGCGCATGCGTGATGCCGATCAGCGCACAGATCAGTGCCTCGGCGAGTTGTTGCGGCTTGCCGGCGCGGGCGCTGCCCTCGGCCTGCATCACGGCGATCAGCTCGCGGATACCTTCGAAGTGCGCGACGACCGTCGAACTTTCGACGTACAGCGCCTCGTCGGTTGCGCGCCGGTCCTGATTGAGGAACACCATCCGGTAGCGATCCGGATACGTGCACCAGTAGTCGACATAGACCGCGCAGGCCCGGCGCAGCCGCGCGCGCGGCGTCCCGCGCGACAGCGCCGCTTCGATCTGCACGAACAGCTCGGTGAAGAAGTCGTCCCAGATGTGGCGCAGGATCTCGTTGCGGCTCGCAAAGTAGCTGTACAGCGTCATCACGCCGCAGCCGGTGGCCTGCGCGATGCGGCGCATGCTCACGGCCTCGAAACCTTCGGCTGCGAACAGCTCGCGCGCTGCCTTGATCGCACGTGCGCGCAACTCGGCCTCGCGCTCGATGCTACGCCGCGGTCGGCCGCGCACTGCGGTTCTGGAGGATTTCCGGTTTGACGTCGCTCGGTTCATCGCGATATTTTTCAGTACGCGTACGACAAATCGTAGCGAACCGTCCGGGGGGACGCAAATGATCAGACACGGCGTGGCGGCAAAGCGGCTGGCGGCATTGGCGATGGCCGGCACGCTCGGCGCGTGCGGCGTCAGCTCCGAACCGGTCGGCACGGCTGCCAGTTGCCCCGTGCCCGGTACGCCCCTGATTTCCGCGCATCGCGGCGGTGCCGCCTACGCGCCGGAAAACACGATGACGGCGTTTGCCAATGCGGCTCGGCTCGGCGTCGATGAGCTGGAAATGGATACGCAGCTGACGGCCGACGGCGAGCTGGTCGTGATCCACGACGATACGCTTGATCGCACCACCAACTGCAGCGGCAGCGTCGGCGCGATGACGCTTGCCGACATCGAGGCCTGCGATGCGGCGTACTGGTTTGCACCGGGACAGGACGTGACGGTGCCGGCCGACGATCGCGACCATCCACTGCGCGGCCACGGCATTCATGTGCCGACCTTGCGCGACGTGCTCGACTGGCACGCTGCCCTGCCCTGCCAGCCGCGGCTGTCGATCGAGATCAAGAATATTCCGGGCGAAGCAAACTTCGATCCGCTCGGCGGCAAGATCGCGACGGTGCTGGTGCCGATGCTGCAATCGTACGGGCTGGCCGACAGCGCGGTCGTGCAG
>DATCXY010000293.1:0-4859 GCA_036570585.1 Solimonas sp.
CACAGCACGAAATCGGCGAGGTACGCGCACAACTCGGCGGTGATCCGACGATCGAAACGGCGCAACACCCGGCGTACAAGGCGGCGCTGGCCGCCTTGGACAAGGCCAAGCTGGATCTCGAACGCACCGAAGTGCGCACGCCGATCGACGGCGTCGCCAGCAAAGTACCGGACGTCGGCGGTTACGTGATGCCGGGCCTGCCGGTGATCAGCGTCGTCGACGCCAAAGGCCCGTGGGTCGAAGCCAACCTCAAGGAATCGCAGCTTGAACGCGTGCGGCCGGGGCAAAAGGTCACGGTCGATGTCGACGCCTACTCGCACACGAAATGGGAAGGCATCGTCGACAGCATCGGCCAGGCAACCGGCGCCGAGTTCTCGTTGTTGCCCCCGCAGAACGCGAGTGGCAACTGGGTGAAGGTCGTGCAGCGCGTGCCGGTGCGAATCACGCTCGAACACCAGAACGGTGAACCGACCTTGCGCTCCGGAATGAGCGCGGATATCAGCATCGACACCGGCCCGGCGCGAGCGCAGGGCGTGCACCACATGCTGTCGTGGATCGGACTGGAAGACGCGCAGGCCGCCGAGTGAACAGCAAGTACGCCGAGCGCGGCCTGATCACCGCCTCGGTGATGGCCGCGACGCTGATGCAGACGCTCGATGCGACGATCGCCAACGTCGCCTTGCCGCACATGCAGGGCGCGCTCGGCGCCACGCCGGATCAGGTTTCGTGGGTGCTGACCTCTTACACGATCGCGGCTGCGATCGCGATGACGCCGACCGGCTGGCTTGCCGATCGCATCGGCATGAAGCGCCTGTTTCTGATCTCGGTCGCCGGTTTCGCGATCGCGTCGGTGCTGTGCGGCATCTCGACGACGTTGCCGGAGATGGTGGCGTTCCGCCTGATGCAGGGTCTGTTCGGTGCTGCCCTGGTGCCGCTGTCGCAGACGGTGCTGCTCGATACCTATCCGCCCGAGGAACACACCTCCGCGATGGCGCTATGGGGCATGGGCGTGACGCTGGGGCCGATTCTCGGGCCGACGCTCGGTGGCTGGCTCACCGAGATGTACAACTGGCGCTGGGTGTTCTTCATCAACGTGCCGATCGCGATCCTGACGTTCATCGGTCTCAGCGCGTCATTGGCGCCCGACAAAGACGCCAGGAAGGACCGCTTCGACATCCTGGGCTTCGCGCTGTTGAGCGTCGCACTGCTGGCCCTGCAGCTGCTGCTTGACCGCGGCGAAACCAAGGGCTGGCTCGGTTCGTCCGAGATTCTGATTGAAGCCGGCATCTTCGCATTCACGTTCTACCTGTTCATCGTGCATCAGCTGACGACCCCGAAGCCGTTTCTGCCATTGCACCTGTTCGTCGATCGCAACTTCGCGGCGGGGCTGGCGATGATCGGCATCGTCGGCGTGGTCCTGTTCGCGACTTCGGCGCTGCTGCCGCCGTTCCTGCAAAACCTGCTCGACTATCCGGTCCTGACCACCGGCCTGGTGGTTGCGCCGCGGGGCATCGGCACCATGATCGCGATGCGCGGTGTCGGCAAGCTGAGCCGCCATCTCGATCCGCGCATGGTGATGCTGGTCGGTATGGCCTGTACCGCCGTGTCCTTGTACTGGATGGCCGGCTTCACGCTTGATGAACCGATGTCGGACATCATCTTCTCCGGCATGCTGCAGGGCTTCGGCATCGGCACCACCTTCGTGCCGCTCTCGACCGTGACGTTCGCGACCCTCGCCCGGCACGACCGCGGTTACGGCACGTCGCTGTTCAGCCTGTTCCGCAATGTCGGCAGCAGCATCGGCATCGCGCTGGCGTTCGCATATGAAGCGCATATGACCTCGGTCAATCACGCGTATCTGAGCGAACACATCAACGCCTATAACCCGGCATTGCGCCAGTACATCAATGCCAGCGGCGGTCTCGACTCGGTGATGGGTCTGGCCGGCATCGCCGGCGAGGTGCAACGTCAGGCCGGCATGATCGCGCTGGTCGATGATTTCAAGCTGATGGCCTGGGGCGTGCTGGCGACGATGCCGCTGCTCTTGCTGTTCCGCATCAAGCCTTCACAACCGGGTGACGAGGACGAGCTCGATCACATCGTGCTCGACTGAATCCCCCGCGCTCAATCCGCAGCGAAGCGATCGGTCCATTCGATGAGCTTGGCAAGAATGCCCGGCTCGCTCGCGGCGTGGCCAGCGTCGCCGACGACTTCAAACGCGGCTTCCGGCCATGCGCGATGCAGATCCCAGGCCGAGCGCATCGGACAGACCACGTCGTAGCGACCCTGGATGATCACCGCCGGAATGTGGCGCACCGCGGCGATGTTGGCGAGCAACTGGTCGTCGCGTTCGAAGAAACCCTTGTTCGTGAAATAGTGACACTCGATGCGCGCGAAGGCTTCTGCAAACTTGCTGTCGCCGAAACGATTGACCATGTCGAAGTTCGGAAACAGTTTGCTGGTCGAGCCTTCCCAGACGCTCCAGGCCTTGGCCGCCACCGCGCGCACGCCGGCGTTGTCGCTGGTGAGCCGCCGATAGTAGGCCGACACGTAGTCGGCCCGCTCGTCGGCTGGAATCGCCGCTTCGTAGGCTTCCCACGCATCCGGGTAGATCCAGCTGGCACCCTGTTGGTAAAACCAGTCGATCTCGGCCTTGCGCAACAGGAAGATGCCGCGCAGTACCAGAGCACGACAGGCGTGCGGATGCGTCTCGGCATAGGTCAGGCCCAGCGTCGATCCCCAGGAGCCACCGAACACGAGCCATTGCTCGATACCGAGCAGCTCCCGGATCCGCTCCATGTCGGCGACCAGATCCCAGGTCGTGTTCTCGCGCAGTTCGGCATGCGGCGTCGATTTGCCGCAGCCACGCTGGTCGAACAGCACAATGCGGTATTTCTGCGGATTGAAGAACTGCCGATACCAGGCCTCGGTGCCGCCACCGGGGCCGCCATGCACGAACACCGCCGGGATGCCTTGCGGATTGCCGCTTTCCTCGACATGGATTTCGTGCAGCTCGGAAACGCGCAGGCGATGGGTCTTGTACGGCTCGATGGGCGGATAGGCTTGCGGCATGAGAGGAAGTTTCTTCGAATGCGGACGGACGAGATGAAGCTTAACGTGTACGGCAATTGCCGCGGGCCGGGTGGCGTCTTAACATCATCCGGCCAGCGATCGATCAACAACGCTATGGCAGGAGCGCGGGTGTACAGATTCAATCAGGCAGCATGGCTTGCAGGTCTTTTTTCCGCGTTCCAGCTGAGCGGCGTGATGGCTCAGACGCCGGCAGCTGTGGCGACGCCGACGGTCGCACCGATCGTCATGCCCACGCTCGCCGCGAGCGTGCCCGACAGCAACTTTCCGCGCTACGACCAGCTCAAGCCCGCGGTGTCGTTCTGGACGCGTGTGTTCAGCCAATACTCTGAACTGCAGAGCGTCGTGCACTCCTCGCAGTATCCGAACAAGATTTTTACCGTCCTCGATTTTCGCGGCGACGCCACCACGCTGAGCGACGCCGCGCTGGCGCGCCGTCGCAGCGAAGCCGAGAAGGATGCGAAGGATCGCGTCGACGCGTTGCTCAAGCGCGTGCAGGCCAAGCAGTACGCGCCAGCGACGATGACCAGCGAAGAGCGGCGCATCTACGATCTGTTTGCCGACGTGCCGGGTGGCAGCGACAAGTTCAAGGACATGATCGGTAGCGCACGCGTGCAGCGCGGTCTGCGCGAGCGCACGCAGAACGCGCTCGAGGTTTCCGACCGTTATCTGCCAAGCATGGAGCAGACATTCCGCGGCTACAGCCTGCCGATGCAGTTGACACGGATCCCGCTGGTCGAATCGAGCTTCAATCTCGACGCCTATTCAAAATCCGGCGCTGCCGGCATCTGGCAGTTCATTCCGTCGTCGGCGCGCATCTACATGCGCCTCAACAACGTGGTTGATGATCGGCGTGACCCATGGACATCGACCGACGCTGCCGCGCGCCACCTGCGCGATGACTACACGATGCTGGGCGACTGGCCTCTGGCGATCACCGCCTACAACCACGGCCGCAACGGCATCTCCCGTGCGCTGGACGCGGTCGGCGGCAAGACGCTGATGGATCTGATCAACCGCTTCGACGGCAAGCGCTTCGGCTTTGCATCGAAGAATTACTACGCCGAGTTCCTCGCTGCGGTCGACGTCGAACGTGAGTATCGGCAGCGCGTCAGTGCCGAGCGGCAGGTCAAGCCGCTCGAGTTCGAGACCGTCGAAACCCGGAACTACGTGCCGTACGACACGCTGCGCCGGCTCTGCGGTGCCAGTGACGAAACGTTCCGGCGCCTCAACCCGGCGTATCGACCGGAAGTGATCGAAGGCAAACTTTATGTACCGCCGGGCCATCTGATCCGCGTCCCGTACGGCAGCGCGCGCGCGTTCGAGGTCGGCTACGCCAAGCTCGGCAATCACGAGCGTTTCGACAGCCAGCGCGCGTATTACGCGCTGTACAAAGTGCAGCGCGGCGACAATCTCAGCGTGATCGCACGGCGCCATGACGTCAGCCAGCGCATCTTGATGAGCGCCAATGATCTGCGCTCTGCCAACAAGCTGCGGATCGGCCA
The DNA here is from genome assembly GCA_036570585.1 of Solimonas sp. Classification (GTDB taxonomy): domain Bacteria; phylum Pseudomonadota; class Gammaproteobacteria; order Nevskiales; family Nevskiaceae; genus Solimonas. The sequence continues at coordinate 4,596 of DATCXY010000293.1, forward strand.
GGTGCTGAAGATCCCGCCGAAGACCGAATCGCGTCCCGGTCCGATCACGGTGGCGGTCGGCGAGTCCAAGCCGCAACAGACCATGCAGCAGCGGCTCGACGAAGCGCGCAAGGTCCAGAGCGACAACGACGCCGCCAGGACCAAGGGCCACAGCACGGCGAATTATCAAACCCACAAGGTGCGACGTGGCCAGACGCTCAGCGGCATCGCCCACCAGTACAACGTCAGTCTCAATGAACTGCGCCACGCCAACGGCATCAAGGG
>DATCXY010000294.1:0-5918 GCA_036570585.1 Solimonas sp.
GCCCCAGCATGAACGGCGACAAGGGGCGGCTTTGCGCAGGTGTTTTGGTACTCATTCCGGCTCCCGTCGGGACGTGATTTTCGGTGCGGCTCCGACTAGAAATCGATGCAGCGGCCGTTCTTTTCCCAGTCGCCGTAGCGTGTCGGCTCCGGGCCGTCACGACGGCCACCGACTTCGCGCACCGATCCGGCTGGCAGCTCCCGAGCCGCGACGACAGGTTCGGGTTCTGCGTTTTTCCGCAGCAAATCCGCCAAGGCAATCGCCCCGGTGGACGTCACGGACTCGGCGGATACTGCTTCAGGCTTGGACGAAGTCACTGGAGAAGTGCGTCTGGCAAAGGATATGCGGGCGATGCATCCATAATAGTGTGACAAATTTCCACTACTTCCCGCAATGAATACGTTCTTCACAGACACCACGGAACGCGGCTGGCTACGTGTCAGTGGCGATGATGCCTCGACATTCCTGCAAGGGCAGCTCAGCAACGATTTGCGCAAACTGACGCTGCAAACCGCCCAGCTGAGCAGCTACAGCAGCGCCAAGGGTCGCATGCTCGCCGTGCTGTTCCTCGTGCGCCGCGGCGACGACATCCTGATCGAAATGCCACGCAGCATCCTCGATGCCACCCTTTCACGGCTGAAGATGTTCGTCCTGCGAGCCAGGCTCACGATCGAAAAGGCGGACGATATCGATGCTCTCGCGATCTTTGGCAACGACGCACCGGCCATGATGTCGCGCTACGCGTTGCCGGTCCCCGAAGTGCCGCTGCAATGTATTGACGATCCACGTGGCCTGCGGGTCGTGCGCCGTCTCGGCAGCGTCACGCGCTACAGCGTGATCGGTCCGCGCGAGCGGATCGCGGCTCTGCGCACGACGCTCGACGACACGCTGCGCAATGACGAAGGTTCGCACTGGCGACGCGCCGATATCGAAAGTGGCATTCCCGTCGTGCTGCCGGAAACCCGCGATCATTTCGTCGCGCAGATGGCGAATCTCGACCTGTTCGGCGGTATCAGCTTCGACAAGGGCTGCTACACCGGCCAGGAAATCATCGCGCGCCTGCACTACCTCGGCACGCTGAAGCGCCGCCTGTTCATTGCCCGCATCGAAGGTGACGCGCCTGTACCGGGCAGCGCCGTGCATCAGGCCGGCGAAAGTCAGGCAGTCGGCGAAATCGTCGATGCGCTTGCCGATGCCGACGGCAGCATTGCCACCGTCGTCCTGCAACTTGCAGCGTGCGATGCGGAACTCATCGTGGACAGCAGCACCGCTCCGCTCAGGATCGTGAGCGGCCCATCGGCCTGATGCCGGCGACAAATGGAAGCAATCACGTCGCGCCAACGCGCTACAGTGCAGTATCGATTAGGGGATCCCCATGCGCTTTTTGCCTGCCGCGCTGCTGTTCATCACCCTGCCCTTCACGGTGCAGGCATACACGCCGGAAATATCCAGCCTGCCAACGGTCGCTCAATTGCGCGTTGATCCCGCAACGATTGCGCCCGCGATCAGCGCGATCAAGAACCAGCCGCTGCTGTTTGCGGTCGGCACGGCGATGAACGTCGCCACGGACGCCGGCACCTGGGACGAACCTCAGGCCGGTGTCGCGCGCTGGCGACTGCGCATCAATTCCAGCGGCGCACGCGCGCTGAATTTCCGCTTCAACGACTTGCAGCTACCCGAAAATGCGAAGTTGTACGTGTACACCAGCGACGGCGCCGATGTGCAAGGCCCCTACACATCCAGCCGCAACGGCCGCTTCATCACACCGCTGGTGCGCAGCGAAGATGCGGTGATCGAAGCGCGCATGCCGATCGAAGAAAAATCACAGTTCTCGTTCACCTCGGCCACCGCCTTTCACGCGTTCCGCGAACTCAGCAGCAAGAGCTTTCCCAATACGAGTGGCACGTCCGGTGCCTGCGAGTTCGATGTCGCCTGCCCGGTCGGTCGCGATTATTCAGACGAGATACGTTCGGCCGTGTTGCTGACCATCGTCAACGGTCTGTCCGAATATCTGTGCAGTGGCTCGCTCGTCAACAACACGGCGGAAGACGGCCGCCCGCTGGTACTTACCGCCAATCACTGCGGCGTCGACAGTGGCAACGTCGGCCAGACGCTGGCGTACTTCAATGTGCAGCGCTCGGCCTGCGGTGGCGGCACGGTCGGCACCGTCACGCAGAACGTCGCGGGAACGGCCGTGCTGGCCGGAACCTCCGGCAAGACCATTACCGACTACACATTGTTTGAACTCGCCAGCAAACCACCCGGCGACTTTGACGCCTACTACAGTGGCTGGGATATCCGCGGCAACGCGCCGGCATCCGGCGCGGTGATCCACCACCCTGACGGCGACGACAAGAAGATCAGCACGTACACGCAAGCTGCGCAAAAGGTCGACGACGTCCAGATCACGGGTGACGGCCTGCTCGGTCTCGGCAGATTCAGCGTGAACAGCTGGGGCGTGCGCTGGGCAAGCGGCACGACCGAGCAAGGATCATCCGGCTCCGGGTTGCTCGACCAGAACCATCGCATCATCGGAACGCTGTCTGGTGGCAATGGCGGTTGTTCCGGCACATCGAACAATGGCGGGACCGATTATTTCGCGCGCCTCGACCAAGCCTGGACCGCAAGCAGCGTGACGGGCATCACGATGAAATCGGTGCTCGACCCGGGCAACACCGGCAATTCCGTCCTCGATGGCAAGGATGCATCAAAGTTCGGCAGCAACAGCGGCAGTTCCGGCGGCTCAAGCTCCAGCTCCGCCGGCGATGAAGGTTCATCGGGTGGCGGCAGCTTCGGCTGGCTGAGCCTGCTGCCATTGGCATTCGCTGCAATGCAGCGGCGGCGCAAGGCAAAGTCCTGACATGGACGCTGCACGAGCCACGGCGCCCGCGCGGGCCTACTTCACGCCGTGCATGCCGCGTTTCAGCAGCGGCGTCAGCAGCAGAATGACGAGACCGGCACCGATGCCGATCTTCGCCGAATAGACGAACAGCGCGTCGTATTTGGCGAGCGCGTCGGCGATGACGATGGGGCCGCCGTCAGGCCCGCCCATGGACGGGGCGACGGCAGACAGCTTGCCGAGCAGCGCGGCAAGCACTTCCGAATACGCGGTACCGAGCCACCACGCGCCCATCATCACGCCGACCACGCTGCGCACCGACAACTCGGTGACGGCGGCGAGCCCGATCGGCGACAACAGCATCTCGCCGACTTCGAGCACGAAGTACGCGAGCACGAACCACCAGAATGCCGTGAGCCCATTGCCCTGCGGATGGCGCGCGCTCCACACCAGGACCAGGAACGCGAGGCCGGCGACCATCAGACCGAGTGCGGACTTCAGCGGCTTGCTCGGGTTCAGGCCGCGGCGCGCCAGCCACGGCCACAACCACGACAGCAGTGGCGCCAGCAGCAGAATGAACAGCGAGCCCAGGGAAGTCAGCTGACCGGCGGTCCACTCGTAATGCCAGCCAAGCAATCTCGTTTCGCGATTCATCACGCGGTCTGAAAACAGCAGCCACGAGCCGTAGGTTTGCTCGTAGAGCGTGAAGAAGATCAGGCAACAAACGATCAACACCAGCAACACCAGCATCTGCTGGCGCTGAACACGGTTGCAACGTGCGATCAGAAACCACGCGATCCACGCCAGCAGCATGATCGCGATCGTGTGCATCGCCCACAGCACCACACTCATGTCCGGCAAGCCCGGCACCACCAGCATCAAGGAGTGTCGCTGGATCAACTGCCAGCCGATCGCGACGCCGCCGAACGCCAGCAGATAGATCAACCATTCGCGCGGCAAGCCGGCGAACGTCCGCTCGCGCAGGCGCTCACGGCTCGGGGGTTCGGCGCGGCCGAGCAGATGGTGCTGGCCGTAGATGAACGTCGCCAGTCCGAACAGCATGCCGACGCCGGCCGCACCAAAGCCGTAACCCCAGCCGAAGGTTTCGCCGAGCCACGCGCACAGCACGCCGGAGATCACGCCGCCGAGATTGACGCCGGCGTAGTAGATCGAGAAGCCCGCTTCGCGGCGCGGATCGTGATCGGCGTACAGCCGGCCAACCAATGTCGAGACATTGGCCTTCAGAAAGCCGACGCCGACGATGATCAGCGCCAGTGCAAAGTAAAACACCTGCAGCGCGGATTGATCGCGCACGACCGCACCATTGATGATCTGCGCCGGCTTGCCCTCGATCGCCATCGCGAAATGGCCGAGGCAGAGCAGCACGCCGCCGAACAGAATCGCCTTGCGCATGCCGAGCCAGCGGTCGGCGACCATGCCACCGAACACCGGCGCCGCGTAGACAAGACCGCCGTACGCGCCGATCAGGTTATAGCCCAGATCATCGGTGAAGCGATGATGCTTGATCAGATACAGCAGCAGCAGCGCCTTCATGCCGTAGAACGAAAAGCGCTCCCACATTTCAGTGAAGAAGCAGACGTAAAGCCCTTTCGGATGACCGAGAAAATCCTCTGGCGACGCGGCGGTGTCGGTCATCGGTTCGCGATTCTGGCGTGGACGCCGGAGTATAGGCGGCGATGCCGCGTGCACCGCGCTGAGGAGGTTCCCTCAGTCCGATATCGTCGCTGGCGTTTACCATCGGCATCTGAAATTCAGCGACCGCTCGTCTCGGCGGTCCAGTGGAGCTCCCATGATTCGTTTGCTTGCCGGCGCCATGCTCGCCACGATGACGCTTTATCCACTCGGCGCGACAGCCTCGATGACCCCACACAATGAAACGCCGCGCGCCCTGACCGCGCTCGACCTCGTCAATCTCAAGCGCGTGTCCGATCCGCGGATCTCGCCGGACGGCAAGTCCGTGGCCTACACGCTGCGCACGACCGACTACGACGCCAACAAGGGCATCACGCAGATCTGGTTGCTCGATCTGGCAACGCAGGCCTCGCGGCCGCTGACCAGCGGCGAGACGTCCAGCAGCAGCGCACGCTGGTCCGGCGATGGCCAGTCGCTGTACTTCCTGTCCGCGCGCAGTGGCAGCAACCAGCTGTGGAAGCTCGACATGCGCGGCGGCGAAGCCCAGCCGGTCAGCGATCTGCCGCTCGACGTCAACAACTACCAACTCTCGCCCGACGGCTCGCGCGTCGCGTTCTCGCTCGAAGTATTTCCCGAGTGCAAGGGCGACATCGCGCGCAGCAAGAAGAAATTCGACGCACTCGCCGCGAGGAAAACCACCGGCATGCTGTTCGACAAGCTGTTCATCCGTCACTGGGACACCTGGTCGCAGGGCACACGCTCGCAGTTGTTCGCTGCGCCGTTGCACGACGGCAAGCTCGGTGCGCCGGTGCTGCTATCTGAGGATATCGACGGCGATGTGCCGAGCAAGCCGTTCGGTGACGAAACCGAATACACGTTCTCGCCGGACGGCAAGACCGTGGTGTTCACGGCGCGCATCGCCGGCCGGACCGAAGCGTGGAGCACGAACCTCGATCTCTGGCAGGTGCCGGTCAGCGGCGGCAAGAAACCGATCAATCTGACGGCCGCCAACGAAGCAACCGATACCGCACCGCAGTTCTCGCCGGACGGGCGCCATCTGGCGTGGACGGCGATGAAGCGTCCGAAGTTCGAAGCCGACCGGCTCGCGATCATGCTGCGCGACATGAAGACTGGCACCACGCGCGAAGTCGCAGCGGACTGGGATCGCTCGGCCGGCCCGTTGCGGTTCTCGGCCGACGGCAAGACCCTCTACACGCAGGCCGATGATCTCGGCCAGCATCGCGTGTTCGCGATCGATGTCGCCAGCGGCAAGGCGACGGCGCTGACCGGCGACGGTCATGTCGGTGGGTTCGACATCCTCGGCAATACCTTCGTCTATGCGCTCGACAGCCTCAACGCGCCGGCCGATCTGTATCTCGCGGCACTGGGCGCCGCGACCAAGCCGAAGCGACTCACCGATGTCAAC
>DATCXY010000295.1:0-2983 GCA_036570585.1 Solimonas sp.
GTCGGTCACGCCCACATGCGCCATGAGTTTTCACGATTCCGTCTGCCGTATGCCTGGGCGCGCTGGGCCGGTGCGGTCGAGTTGCTGGCCTGTGTCTTGCTGCTGGCCGGTTTTCGCCAGGCTTTGCTGTTGGCGGTCGGCGGCCTGCTGCTGGTGCCGGTTATGATCGGCGCGACCTGGATCAATTTCACGCGGCGGCCCGCCGCCTATGGTTGGGGAACACTGGTGCTGCTGATTCTGTGCACGGGGTTTACGGTCATGGCGATCACCGCTTTGCCACGGAGCCTGTCATGAATGTATCGCCTGTCGAACTGATCGAAGTCGGGCCGCGCGATGGCCTGCAGAACGAATCGGTGCCGGTCGATACCGCGACCAAGCTCGAACTGATCCAGCGCCTGCTCGATGCCGGCCAGCGACGGATCGAAGTCACCAGCTTCGTCAATCCGAAGAAGGTGCCGCAAATGGCCGACGCGGATGCGCTGTGCGAGCAACTGCCGCAGCATCCGCATGCGCGCTACGCCGGGCTGGTGCTCAACGAACGCGGTTATGAGCGTGCGCGGGCGACCGGCCGGCTGCACGAGGTCTGCTTCGTGGTTTGCGCCAGCGATTCGTTCGGCCAGCGCAATCAGGGTCAGAGCATCGAGCAGGGCCTGCAGGTGACCGGCGCGATCACGCGCGCGGCCAAGCGCGACGGACTGACGACTTCGGCGACGATCACGGTCGCGTTCGGCTGCCCGTTCGAAGGTGAGGTGGATCCTGCGCGGGTGGTCGACATTGCCGAAGCGCTGGCGGCGCAGGCGCCCGACGAGATCGTTCTTGCCGACACGATCGGTGTTGCCGTACCGACGCAGGTGACTGCGTTGATCGCCGCGACCCGAGCACGCATCGGCGATCGCGTCGTGCTGCGCGGGCATTTCCACAACACGCGCAATACCGCGATCGCCAACATCGTCGCGGCATTGCAGGCCGGCGTCTCGCGTTTCGACGCAAGCGTCGGCGGTGTCGGTGGCTGTCCGTTCGCGCCGGCCGCGACCGGCAACATCGCCAGTGAGGACGTCGCCTATCTGCTGCGACGCATGGGCGTGCCGCTCGCGGCCGATCTGGAACGCCTCATCGCGACCGCGCACTGGCTCGGCGAAAAGCTCGGCCGTACGCTGCCGAGCATGGTCAGCCGCGCCGGTGATTTCCCCGCATCGCATTGATCCGGCGTCTCGGCGGCGGTCCCAAAGATCGTTGTCGCGAAGCGGCGTCGCGATCGCGGTGACCCAGAGACGTCCGAAAATGCAGACGCGCCTGCTTCGTCGCCTTCTGCTTCTTGCAATGGCGATGACGGCTATCGCTGGCGATCGCGCTACACGCGCTTGTCGCGCAGCGCCTGCTTGCCGCGTTCGAGTTGCTTGAGCAGCGACGGTCCCATCGTCAGTGCGACGGCGACGGCGAGCACGTCGACGATCGCGAGATGCGCGAGTCTGGACGTCATCGGCGTGTAGACATCCGGGTCTTCCGGCACGTCGGCGGCGAGCAAGACGTGCGCGAGGCGGGCAAGCGGCGAGCCGCTGGCGGTGATCGCGATCACGGTGGCGCCTGACGCGATCGCCATTTCGGTCGCGGACAGCATGTCGGTGGTGCGGCCGGTCGCCGAGATCGCGACGATCACATCGCCACGGCCCAGCACGGTCGCGGCGATCGACAGCGCATGTGAGTCGAGATACGACGCGACCGGCATGCCGTAGCGGAAGAACTTGTGCTGGCCGTCGAGTGCGACGATGCCGGAGTTGCCGACGCCATAGAAATTGATGCGTCGCGCCTTGGCGAGCAGTTTCACGGCGTGTGCGAGCTGCGCACTGTCGAGGTGATTGCGCACGTCGAGCAGGCTGCCGATCGTGCGATCGAAGACCTTGGCCGAGACGCGATCGAGTGGATCGTCGGCGCGCACGTCCTGATGAATGAACGGCACGCCGGCGGCGAGACTCTGTGCAAGTCGCAGCTTGAATTCGCGATAGCCGGAAAATCCCAGTGCACTCGCAAAGCGCGCGACGGTCGGCTGGCTGACGCCGGCGTGGTCCGCCAGTTCGGCGATCGACAGTTGCAGGACCTGGTCAGGGTGCGCGAGCACGAAGTCGGCGACGGCACGTTCGGATTTGCGCAGCGCGTCCAATGACGCGCTGATGCGCGCCAGCAGCGAACTGGCGGGAGAACCTCGCTCGCTGGCTTTGTGACTGCTCATGCGTGGAAAAAGACGTGCAGCGGTACGCGCGTCTGCTGCACGAACGCGGCGATCGGCAATTGTGAAGGCGATGCCCGGGCCGCGGCTTCCAGCACGCGGCGTTTGTCGGCGCCGCTGATCGCCAATGCGAGGACACGAGAATCGAGCAGCGCGCGCACGCTCAGACTCAGTCGCGCGTGGGGCGCTGTCTCGGGCCAGATCGCGACGACGCGCTGCGGACGCTGCGGATCGAATCCTGCCGCCGTGCCGCGTGCGTCGGGGAACAGCGAAGCGGTGTGACCGTCATCGCCCATGCCGAGCACGACCGCGTCGAAGGGTGTGCTCAGTGCGGCGAGCGCCCGATCGGCGCGCAGCGCTGCGGCTTCCGGAGTGAATCCGGCTTCATAGAGTGGAACGAAATGCGCCGCTGCCGCCTCGTTCTGCAGCAGATGTTCGCGCACCAGCTTCGCGTTGCTGGCGTCGCTGTCCGGCGGCACGCAGCGTTCATCGACCAGACCGATTGTCACGCGCGACCAGTCGAGTGCATGCCGTGACAGCGCCGCGAAGAAGGCGATCGGGCTGCGGCCCCCGGAGACCAGCAACGAGGCCTGCTCGCGCGCTTCGAGTGCGCAGACCAGCGCTTCGGCAATGAAGTTCGCGAGCGATTCGGCGCTGTCGTTCACATTGTCGGCAAGATGTTGCTGCACGGCCCTGGGCAGGGCGAGGGCGGCGGCTGGCGCTGCGCTCACTCAGGTTTCCTCGTGCCAGGCGTGGCCG
>DATCXY010000296.1:0-3239 GCA_036570585.1 Solimonas sp.
CTTACCGAGGCGAGTTCGCCGATTCCGCTGTGTGCGGATGAATCCGTCAACACGATCAATGACCTGCCGCGGCTGGTCGGCCGCTATCGTTTCATCAACATCAAGCTCGACAAAGCCGGCGGCCTGACGAGTGCATTGCGGCTGGCGCATGCGGCGCAGCGTTCAGGCTTGCGTCTGATGAGCGGTTGCATGGTCGCCAGCTCGCTGGCGATGGCGCCGGCAATGGTGCTGGCGCAGCTGTGCGAGATCAACGATCTCGACGGCCCGATTCTGCTCGCCGAAGATTGGCCTGACGGCATCGTTTACGAACGCGGCGCGATGCAGCCGCCCTGGCCTGCGTTCTGGGGCTAAAGCGTCGCGGCCCAGGCCCCGGCCGCGTCTCAGCTCAGCGCCCGAACCAGTTCGGTGCGGGAACCAATCTCCAGCTTGCGATAGATCGAGTTCAGCTGGAATTCGATGGTGCGTCGAGACCGCGACAAGTGCTCGGCAATCTTGTCGTTGCGCAAACCCTTGGCCACCAGCTGCGCCACGCGGCGCTCGGTCGGCGTCAAGCGCTGCAGCGCAAGCAAGGCCGCTTGCGAAAGCACCTCGGACGCTTCAACGATCGCCGGCGCGTCGAGGAAGGTCACCACGTAGCTCGGACTCATCTGCAGCAGTCCGGACAACTGCCAGCTGCGGTCGATCTTCACCGACAGCCCTTCAATCGAAGGATGGGGCAACCTGACCGAAGCTGGCCGACCAATGACGGCCGCCGCGTTATCGGCGGAGTCGTTCATCGCATCCTCGAACATCGCCGCGACCTCAAGCGGCAGCCGGAAACCTGCGTCGGAGCTGACGGCGCTGCGCAAGCCACGATTCCAGCGCCCGCACTGCTTTTCGGCTTCGTTGTTGGCGAACAGTGATTCACCGGCTGCGTTCACGAACATCAACGTCAATGGCACCTGACGCAGGAAATGCTCGTAGCTGGCCCTGCGGCTGCGCTCGCCTTCCATCGCGCGCACGCGGCGCAGGCTGGCTTCGATCATCGGATGCAGCTGCTCAAGGAACGCGTGCTCATCGGCAGTGATCTGCGAATGATCAGGCGGCCGGTGAATGCTGAGGACCGCTTCGGGACAGGCGTCGTGCCAGAACGCCAGATGGATGAATTCATTCCATTCCGGATCCGGCTCCTGCTCCAGCGTGCGGCGATGCGCATCCGGATCTTCCGACAGGATCTGCGAGTACGTGTACAACTTGATCTGCGGGTGCCTGGCCAGATACGGCCCCGAGATCGTCAGACTGGTCGCTGGCACGTAATCCGGATTGCGCGGCTGCACCACGTGGTGTCGCGCATCTGTCGGTTCATAGTTGACGATGTTGAACATCAGGCTGCAGGACCGGTGCGGCAACTTGCTTGCAACAAGCTTCAGACAGGCTTTCCAGATGCTTTCCAGATCGAGCGCGCTTTGCAGATCGACCACCAGCGCCCGATACGGGTCGGTGGAGCTTGCACGTTTGGGAAGCAAGGCAGTCATGCATACAGAATAGCAATCGGCGCAGTACCCGCCCATCCGGGGGAACACCGGTATTCAAGTCTCTCGCCGGACAATAGAAGTATCGGGTTTGCGCGAGCCGATAACAGCCGGGCATGACGGATCTTGCGGGTCGTTATTCCACTCGCAGCACGCACCGTGAAACCACCTGAAAACCGAAGCGGATGCCGAATTTGCTTCTGCTTGCCGCGGCCCGCCACTAGCATTGAGACGCTCGCAGCAAGAGCAAAAGGCGTGCGCCATTCCCTGATCCGGAGATTCCGCTGATGTCCGTTGTCCTGTTCGAGAACGCCACTTTGTTCGATGGCAACGCTCCGGAAACCCCGGACGGCATGTTCGTGCTGGTCGAGGGCAAGCGCATTCGGGAAGTTTCCAATCGTCCGATCAAGATCGACAACGCCGACAGGATCGACTGCAGCGGCAAGACGTTGATGCCGGGGATGATCGACAACCATGTCCATATTTACGGCGAGTCGCTGAAGCTCGCGCCGCCAGAGCCGCCGGTCACCTATCGCGCACAATACGCGCACAAATTCCTCAAGCACATCCTGTCCTGCGGCTTTACGTCGGTGCGCGACGTCGGCGGCGGCGATCATGGCATGGCGATGGCACTGCGCGATGGTTTTCTGAATGGCCCGCGCTTTTTCTATGGCGGCGTGTTTCTCACGCAGACCGGTGGTCACGGCGACATGCGTCCCGCGCATCAGGGCACCGATTTTTGCGGCTGCGGCTCGCTGCGCAACTCGTTTTCAGTGTGCGCCGATGGTGTCGATGAATGCATCAAGGCGGTTCGCGAGGAACTGCGCAAAGGCGCACATCACATCAAGATCATGGGCTCGGGCGGTGTGGTCTCGACCACCGATCCGCTCGATCGCTGCCAATACTCGGATGCCGAGATCAGCGCGATCGTCGAGGAATGCCGCCGGCATGGCGTTTACGTCGCCGCCCATTGCCATCCCGCCGAAGCGATACGCCGCTGCGCCGAGCTGGGCGTGCGCAGCATCGAGCATGGCACCCTGATCGACGAAGCGACCGCGAATGTCGTCGCCGCGCAAGGTGCCTACGTGGTGCCGACCATGGCGACCATCTTTGCACTGAAGGATCTAGGCCCCTCGCTCGGCCTGGCGGATGAGTCCTATCAGAAGCTGTTGATGGTGGCCGAACGCGCCGTGTCAGGCCTGGCCGTAATGAAGAAGGCCGGCGTCAAGATGGGCTTCGGTACCGACCTGATGGGACAAACGCATACGCGACAGGGAACCGAGTTCAGCCTTCGCCGGGAGGTCCTGGAACCGTTCGACATCCTGCATTCCGCCACGGCGATCAATGCCGAAATTCTGAACATGCAAGGTCAGCTCGGCGTGGTCGCGCCGGGTGCGCTCGCCGACCTGCTGCTGGTCGATGGCAATCCCTTGCGCGATATCGAACTGCTCGCCGCCAATGGCGCGCACCTGTCCGTCATCATGAACGACGGCCACTTCAGCAAGCGCTGCGTTTGAAGGAATACCGCAATGATCCAGGCCATCGGCAAACCACCAATCCTTGCCAGCGGCATTTCGGTTCCGTTGACACCAGCGATTCGCGCCGGCGATTTCATCTTCGTGTCGGGCCAGCTCGGCATCGACGATCGGGGCACGATCATCGCGGACGATATCGGCGCACAAGTTCATCAGGCGATGCGCAACATACGCGCCATCCTTGACCCGGCGG
>DATCXY010000297.1:0-7465 GCA_036570585.1 Solimonas sp.
ACGGCGCTGGCGGTGCCGGGTGATGTGGTCGACGAAGCGCTCGCGACGGCAGCGGTCGACAAGACCATCGCGCATTTCGGCAAGCTCGACATTCTGGTCAATTCGGCCGGCATCATTCAGGCCGGCGGCATCGAGAACGTCGACACCGCGGAATATCGCCGCGTGTTCGACGTCAACCTGATGGCGACGCTGTACACCTGCCGCGCGGCAATCGGGCCGATGAAGGCGCAAGGCAGCGGCGACATCATCAACATCTCGTCGCTGGCTGCGACCAAGTCGGGGCCGGGATTCAGTGCTTACGCCTCGAGCAAGCACGCGCTCAATTCGATGAGCGACGGCATGCGCCAGGAAGTCGGCGGACACGGCATTCGCGTCAGCATCGTCATGCCGGGTGCGACCCGCACCGAGGTGTTCGACAACATCAGCAACGAGAACGTCCGCGACGCGATCAAGACGCACGTCAGCAAGGACGGCGCGATGGCGCCAGGCGACGTTGCCGACGCCATCATGCTGATCGTCGGCATGCCGCGCCGCACGAACATCTCGGTGATCGCGATCCGCCCGACCATCGACACCACGGCCTGAGTACGGTTGCGGCCACAAATCGAACGACGAGGAAAAGCACATGGCACGCCTGCAAGACAAGGTCGCGATCGTCACCGGCGCCGGTTCCGGCATGGGCAAGCAAATGGCGCTGCTGTTCGCGCGCGAAGGTGCCAAGGTCGTCTGTGCCGACCGCAGCGGTGCGGAAGCACAGACCGCGGCGGCGATCGGCGCAGCGGCGGTCGCGGTGCATGTCGACGTCGCGATCAGCGTCGACATCCAGAACATGATCCGCACTGCCGAAGAACGCTTCGGGCGTCTCGATGTGCTGGTCAACAACGCTGGCTTCGGCGGCAAGATGACGGCATTGCACGAGCAAAGCGAAGACAGCTATGACGAGATCCAGGCCGTCAATCTGAAAGGCGTGTTCCTCGGCATGAAATACGGCATCACGTCGATGCTGAAAACCGGCGGTGGCGCGATCGTCAACACCGCGTCGTCGGCGGCCATCGTCGGCATGAAGCATCACAGCATCTATGGCGCCGCCAAGGCCGGCGTCGTACAGCTGACCAAGACCGCGGCGCTCGATTATGCGCAGCAGAACATCCGCGTGAACGCGATCTGTCCGGGCATGACTTGGACCGGTCTGGTGAAGGCTTCGGTCGAACATCCCGTGCCGCCGGCCGATGCGCGGCTGCCGTTCCCGGTGCCGATGAACCGCTGGGGCCTGGCGAGCGAACTGGCAAACGCCGCGCTGTTTCTGGCCAGTGACGAAGCGTCCTACATCACCGGTGTCGCACTGCCGGTCGACGGCGGCTACGTGATCGGCTGACACTGCGGGAACACACAACGGCGGAGACGCCATGAAATTTGCCGATCGCTACGGCCCCTGGGCCGTCATTGCCGGCGCCTCCGAGGGCACCGGTCGCGCCTTCGCGCTGCAACTTGCCGCACAGGGCGTCCACTGCATCCTGCTCGCGCGCCGCGTCGCGCCGTTGACCACACTCGCCGACGAGATTCGTGCGCGATACCGCGTTGAGTGCGTGACCGCCTCAGTCGATCTGGCCGCGCCGGACGCGCTGCAGGGAATCCTCGCTGCCGTCGGCGAACGTGAAGTGGGTCTGTTCATCAGCAACGCCGGCGCCGATCCGCATGGCGCCGCGTTTCTCGATCTCGACATACAGGCCTGGCTCGAACTCGTGCAGCGCAATGCGGTCACGACGATGCAGTGCTGCCACCACTTCGCAAACGCGATGCGCGCACGCGGCCACGGCGGACTGCTGCTGGTGAATTCGGGTGCCTGTTACGGCGGCGCCAGTTCGATGGCGGTCTATTCCGCCAGCAAAGCCTTCGTGCTGTGTTTCGGCGAAACGCTGTGGGCGGAACTGCAGCCGCACGGCGTCGACGTGCTGAACCTCGTGCTCGGACGCACCGACACGCCGGAGTTTCGCCGCTTGCTTGCCGAAAAAGGCATGCCGGTGCCGGACAACATCGCGTCGGCCGACGAGGTCGCCAAGATCGGTCTCGAACGGCTGCCGCACGGCCCGGTGCACAACTGGGGACAGGCCGATGACGATGCCGGCTTTGCGCCGAATTCGGCGGTCGCACGCCGCGAGCGCATCCGCATGATCGACCGCATCAGCAACCAGATCTTCAACCGAAGCTGAAGCTCAGACGTTCGAAGGAACCGAGATGAACGACGACACCGTGCGCGCGCTTGCCGACCGCCAGCAGATCACCGGGCTGATCTACCGCTATTGCCGCGCGGTCGATCGCCTCGACATTGCGCTCGGCCATTCGATCTGGCACGACGACGGCATTGCCGACTACGGCGCCGATGTCTATCAGGGTCGTGGCCGCGGCGTGATCGACCACATCTGCGCGCAGCATCGCCACACGCGGATGCACTCGCACCAGATCTCGAACGTGATCATCGAACTCGACGGCGATCGCGCCGGTAGCGAGTCCTATGTCACCGCGACGCTGCGCGTGCGGCGTGACGGACAGCTCAAGCAGATGAGCGTATGGAGCCGCTATGTCGACCAATGGTCGCGTCGCGATGGCCGTTGGGGCCTCGACCAGCGGCTCGCGATCCGCGACTTCGATGAGATTCGTGACGTGACCGCGATGTATGAGCACGACGTCGGTCGCCGCGATCGCTCCGATCCATCGTACGCAGTGTTGGGGCACGACCATGCAGCACAGCCGCGAGACGCATCATGAAAGCCGCCTATCTTCAGAACCATCACATTCGCGTCGGCGAAGTGCCCGACCCGGTGCCGGTGCAGGGTCAGGCGCTGGTGCGCACGCACAGTTGCGGCCTGTGCGCGTCGGACGCGCACTTCGTGCACCTCGGCAGCAAGGTCGTCGAGATGTCGCAGCAATACGGCGGCCCATATTCGAATCTCGACCTGAGCAGGATCATCGTGCCGGGCCATGAATACGTCGGCGAGATTCTCGACTATGGCCCGGGCAGCCGGCGGCCACTGAAGGTCGGCAGCATGGTCACATCGGCGCCGGTGATGCGCCACGCCGGCGGACATTCGATCATCGGCCAGAGCCACGACTGTCCGGGCGGCTTCGGCGAACTGATGCTGCTCGACGAGAACGCATTGATGGCCGTGCCTGCGGGCCTCGACGACGACATGGCGGCAATGACCGAGCCGCTGGCGGTCGGCCTCGAACACGCGCGCTCGGGCGAGCCGGGCAAGGATGACCTGCCGCTGGTGGTCGGCTGTGGCGCGATCGGCCTCGGCGTGATCGCCGGCCTCAAGCTGATGGGCATCACGCCGATCATTGCCGCCGACTTCGACGAGAACCGCCGCAACATTGCGCTGAAGATGGGCGCCGATGTGGTGATCGATCCGCGCGAGCTGTCGCCATACGGACCGGTTCACGGCCTCGGCAACAAGCGTGCGACGTTGATCTACGAGTGTGTCGGCAAACCCGGCCTGCTCAACCAGATCATGAACTCGGTCGGCTTCGGTGCGCGCATCGTCGTCGGCGGTTTCTGTCTGGAGCCCGAACAACTATACGTGCCGGCCGGCCAGATGCGGCGCCTGAAAATTTTCTTTGCCGCCGGCGAAGAACAGCAGGACATGGACCTTGCGCTGCGCTCGATTGCCGATGGCAGGATCGATATCGCCTCGTGGATTGGCGCACGCATCGGTCTGTCCGGCGTCGACGCCGCGCTGCACGCGATGGGTAGCGCATCTGCGCCGGTGCGCACCGTCGTCGATCCGCGCCGTCTGTGAGCTGAGCATGAAGCCCGAGAACACCATGCTGGACCAGCCATTCGCACAGCGCTACGGCCCTGTCGCTCTCGTCACCGGCGCCTCGTCCGGCATCGGCCGCTCGTTCGCCGAGTGTCTTGCCGCGCGGGGCATGAACCTGGTACTGGTCGCGCGGCGCGCGCAGCGCCTCGAAGAACTCGCCGCACGATTCGCGAACCAATACGGCGTGCAGACCACCATCTGCGCGCTCGATCTGGCCGCGCCCACCGCCGCGCAGCGGGTACTCGACGCGACGGCCTCACTCGATGTCGGACTGCTCGTCAGCAACGCCGGCTTCGGACTCAAGGGCAGCCACGCCGACAACGACGTGACGGCCATGACCGAGATGCTGATGGTCAATTGCCATGTACCGATGCAGCTTGCACGCGGCTTCATCCCGCGGCTGCTGGCGCGCGGCCAGGGTGGCATCGTCTTCACCAGCTCGGTCGAAGCCTTCATCGGCTGTCCGTATTCGACGGCCTATTCGGCGAGCAAGGCGTTCGTCAACAATCTCGGCGAAGGCCTGTGGGCCGAACTCACGCCGCAGGGCATCGACGTGCTGACGTTGTGCCCCGGCGCGACCGACACCGAGGCGCCGGCACGGCAGGGCATCGATCCGGCGACGCTGCACAACATCATGTCGCCCGACGACGTCGCGCGGCTCGCGCTCGACAACCTCCGCAACGGACCGGTCTATGTCAGCAGCGAGCACTATCGCGCGGTGTTCGAGCGCCTGCGGGCGATGCCGCGCCGCGATGCTCTGATGGCGATGGCCGGCAGCATGAAGCGCTGAACTCGCGCTCGCCGTCTAGCGCGTCTCGTTGGCGCCGACGCCTTCCATCACGAAGGCGTTGATGGCCGCCTCGATGCTCGCTTCGCTGGCGATTCCGGCCGGGAAAATCCAGTCGCGGAACATCACGGCGCCAAGCACCGACGCGAAGGCCATTCGCACCATCAGCTTCGGATCGACTCTCGGCCGGCCCTTGATACGCTTCGACATCATCGCCGCCGAACGGTCGAAATAGGTACCGAGACTTTCAACCTTGCCGACGCCGTGGGCCGCGCCGGCATCGTAGGTCTGCGCGACCACCAGCGAGATCAGCACTTCCGAGTTGCGGCTGATGAAATGCTGCAGTTCGGACGTGTACAGCTGGGTGCGCTCGCGTCGCCCATCGTGCGCGGCGCCGTCCGGCATGTGCTGCTCGATGAACTGCAGGAAGTGCTGGTTGAGCGGCTTGAATACGGTTTCCCCGAACAACTTGGACTTCGACCCGAAGTAGCGGAACAGCTGCGCCTCGGTGACATCGGCCTTGCGCGCAATGGTCGCCGTGGTGGTCCCGGCATAACCGCGGCGTTTGAATTCCTGTGTTGCCGCCTGAACGATGCGCTCGCGCAAATCCTGCGCGCTGCGGCGAGTGCGCACGCCGGCGGCGCCCGCGCGCTTGCCGCCGGCATGCTTCGTGGCACCTGCGGATTTCTTTTGAGCGCGCGGGCGCGCAGCTGGCGTACGAGTCGATGGCATGGGGGCGTTCCTTTGGCCGGATGATAACCGCCGGCCATCCACGCATGTGAAGCGCGGCTCGGCTTGCGGATAGTGGATACTATCAATTAAGGTAGCAGTCACTATCTACTAGCCGTTGCGCTGCCGACGCACGGTAGGCACCCGCAGGAGTGATCATGAGTCTCGCCATCAACACACGGCGTCCGGCGGAGTCCGGCGGCGACCGCGACTGGCCGCCAGGCTGGCGCACGATGCCGCATGGCATCAGCGTCGGTCGTTACATCGATCCCGGATTCGCGAAGCTCGAGTTCGAGAAACTCTGGAGCAAAGTCTGGCAGGTCGCCGCGCGCCTCGACGAGATCCCGCAGGCCGGCGACTACAGCGTCTACGAAATCGGCGATCAATCGGTCGTGGTCGTGCGCGTCGACGCCGCGACGGTCAAGGCGTACCACAACTTCTGCCCGCATCGCGGCACGGCGCTGGCCGAAGGTGCCGGCCATTTCGACCGCGGTCGCATCGTCTGTCCGTTCCACGGCTGGCGCTGGAATCTGGCTGGCGCCAACGAACTGGTCCTCGAACAGCAGGAATTCCGCGACGGCAAGCTGCAGCCCGGCGATGTCGCACTGCGTGAAGTCGCGCTTGCCGTCTATGCCGGTCTGGTCTTCATCAATCTCGATCCGAGTCCTTCGTCATTCGACGACTACATCGCGCCGGCGCGGCCATGGCTGGACGGCATGGCGATCGGCGAGATGCACCACTACTGGTGGAAGGAGCTGAAGATTCCGGCGAACTGGAAGAACGCGCAGGAAGCGTTCATGGAGGCGTATCACGTCTCTGCCACCCATCCGCAGCTCGACAAGCTCGGCCGCGAAATCGTCTACGGCGAGAGCATGGATCTCGACGGCGATCTCAATCACCGTATCGTCGATTACGACGCCATGGCCAACGGCCACGGCCGCTTCTACGCCGGCCAGTCGCCGATCCGCGGGCGCATACAGAAAGTCGGCAGCGACGCCGTCGATCCGATCGATGCGATGACCGAACGACTGATGCTGATCGTCGACGGCATGGACGCGATGACGCTCAAGGAAGACGTCGACGTGCTGCAGTCGCTGCGCGGCAAGGCGATCCCGGCAGGCTCGACGCTGGGCGGCGAATTCGTGCGGGCACTGTACGCACGCGCCGCCGAACAGCAGCGACCGATGCCGGAAATGAAGCCGGAGCTGCTGTCGATGTGGGGCGGCGAAATCTTCCTGTTCCCGAATTTCCTGATCCTGCCGCAGGCCGGCAACTGCGAGATGTATCGCTCGCGCCCGGACCCCGAGAGCCCGGATCGCTGCATCTTCGAGATCTGGTCAACCAAAACCTACCCCGCCGGCGTCACGCCACCGCACGCCAGCCTCGAGCGCGTGACGGACCCTGAAGATCCGCAGCAACTGCTGTTGATCCCGCGTCAGGACCTGTCGAATCTCGCGCGCATACAGAAAGGCATGCACTCGAAGCGCATGCGGCAGACCTGGCTGTCGAATCGGCAGGAAACGCTGATTCTCAACATGCATCAGGAGCTGGATCGCTATCTGCAAGCCTGATCCGCAGTCCTCGCTACAATGAACAGGACTGTTCATCACGGATGCGCCCGGAGGCCGGCATGACGCAATTCGACGAAAGCCATGACTTCGTTGTCGTGGGGAGCGGCGGCGGTTCGATGTGCGCGGGGCTGGTACTGCGCGAGGCGGGAAAGTCAGTACTGATCGTCGAGAAAACCGGACAGGTCGGCGGCACCACCTCGCGCTCCGGCGGCGTGATGTGGATCCCGAACAATCCGATCATGAAGCGCGATGGCATCGCCGACAGCGACGAACGTGCTGCGACCTATCTCGACGCGGTGCTCGGCGATGCCGTCGACGC
Organism: Solimonas sp.; assembly: GCA_036570585.1. GTDB lineage: Bacteria > Pseudomonadota > Gammaproteobacteria > Nevskiales > Nevskiaceae > Solimonas. The sequence continues at coordinate 7,225 of DATCXY010000297.1, forward strand.
GCCAGGCGCGACACCGGCGCGGCGGCGCGCCTACCTGCGCGAAGCGCCACGCATGATCGACTTCCTGCTGCGCCGTGGCATCCGCCTGACGCGCGTCAGCGAATGGCCGGACTATTACGACGAACTGCCGGGCGGTTCGGCGCCGGGACGCACGGTGGTCGCCGCACTGTTCAACGTCAACGAACTCGGCGCATGGAAGGACAAGCTGCGGCCGAGCTTCATCGTCGCGCCACTGCCGGCG
>DATCXY010000298.1:0-4921 GCA_036570585.1 Solimonas sp.
GCTGTCATCCAATGCACCGCTGCGGAGCTTGGCCGAGCAGGGCGCCGTGGTGTTTCGCGAGCACGGTTGCAGCGGCTGTCACGAGCGCGGCAGTACCGTGCACGCGCCGCAGCTCGAAGGTCTGTACGGAAAGACCGTGATGCTGCAGGGCGGCGACCACGTGATCGCCGACGACCGCTATTTCCGCGATTCGGTGTTGTTGCCGCAGAAGCAGATTGCGGCCGGCTATCGGCCGGCGATGCCGTCATTCGCCGGACAGATCAGTGAAGAAGACCTGGCGAAACTGAGCGCGTGGTTCCACGCGGCCGGCGATGAGGAGGACCACGTCCCATGAGCGACGCCACGACGGTCGACCACAGCTATCTCGATGATGGCAATCGCCTGATCGACTGGCTGACGACGCGCGATCACAAACGCATCGCGATTCTCTACGCGCTCGCGATCGCCGGTTTCTTCTTCCTCGGCGGTGCGGCCGCAGTGCTGATTCGTATCGAACTGGTGACACCGGCCGGCGATCTGCTCAGCGCCGAAGGCTACGCCAAGGCGTTCACGATCCACGGCGTGATCATGGTCTGGTTCTTCCTGATCCCGTCGATTCCGGCGACGCTCGGCAACTTCCTGCTGCCGCTGATGATCGGCGCACGTGATCTCGCATTCCCACGCCTGAACCTGTGGAGCTGGTACGTCTACGTGATCGGCGGTCTGTTCACGCTGGCGACGCTGATCGCCGGCGGCGTCGACACCGGCTGGACGTTCTACACGCCGTATTCGACGCTGTATTCGAATTCGTACGTGATGCTGGCGGTCTGCGGCGTGTTCGTGGTCGGCTTCTCGTCGATCTTCACGGCGATCAATTTCATCGTCAGCGTGCATACGCTGCGCGCGCCGGGGCTCGGCTGGTTCCGCCTGCCGCTGTTCGTCTGGGCGCTGTACGCGACCAGCCTGGTGATCGTGCTGGCAACGCCGGTGCTGACAACCGTGCTCGCCTTGATCGCGTTCGAGCGGATCTTCGGTGTCGGCATCTTCGATCCTTTGATCGGCGGCGACCCGCTGCTGTTCCAGCACCTGTTCTGGTTCTACTCGCATCCGGCGGTCTACATCATGGTGCTGCCGGCGATGGGCGTGGTCAGCGAGCTGATCACCTGCTTCGCGCGCCGCCGCGTGTTCGGCTACAAGTTCATGGCGTGGTCGATCCTCGCCATCGCCGGCCTGGGCTTCCTGGTCTGGGGCCATCACATGTTCGTGTCCGGCCAGTCGACCTACGCCAGCATGGTGTTCTCGGCGCTCAGCTATCTGGTCGCGATACCGTCGGCGATCAAGGTCTTCAACTGGACGGCGACGCTGCACAAGGGGCAGATCAGCTTCGAGGCGCCGATGCTGTACGCGCTCGGTTTCATCGGCCTGTTCCTGTTCGGTGGACTGACCGGCTTGTTCCTCGCGGCGACCGCGCTCGACGTGCATCTCACCGACACCTATTTCGTCGTCGCGCATTTCCACTACATCATGGTCGGCGGCGCGGTGATGGCGTACATGGGCGGCATCCATTTCTGGTGGCCGAAGATCACCGGTCGCCTGTATCCGGAAAGCTGGGCGCGCTTCGCGGCGATCCTGATGTTCTTCGGCTTCAACATCACGTTCTTTCCGCAATACCTGCTGGGCATGCATGGCATGCCGCGCCGCTATCACGAATACCCGCCGGAATTTCAGGTCTTGAATGTGCTGTCGTCGGCCGGCGCCTCGATCCTGGCGCTCTCGTATCTGCTGCCGCCGTGCTATCTGTTGTGGTCGCTGCGGCGCGGCAAGCGGGCGGGGCGCAATCCCTGGCGCGCCGCCGGTCTGGAATGGCTGAGCGAATCGCCGCCGCCGACGCACAACTTCGAGCAGCAGCCGCGCGCGACGCGCGAGGCCTACGCCTATGACCAGCTCGACTGACGCCTGCGAGCCCCGGCCGGCACTGCCGTTCGCGTCGCTGCAGCAGCAGCGCATCGCGGGCCGCTTCGGCCTGTGGCTGTTCCTGGGCAACGAGATCCTGTTCTTCGGTGGCTTCGTCATCGCCTACGCGCAGGGTCGCTGGACGCATCCGGACGCCTACATCGCGGCCAGCGCGCACACCGATCTGCTGCTTGGTGGCATCGAATCGCTGGTGCTGCTGATATCGAGCTTCATCGCCAGCGTCGCCTTGCGCTCGCTGATGCTCGATCGCCGTCGCACCGCGATCCGCCTGCTGCTTGCGGTGGCGGTGCTCGGCCTGCTGTTTCTCGGCCTGCACGGCAAGGAGTGGAGCGACGAGATCCATGAACACCTGTTGCCCGGCCATGGCTTCGACGGCAGCGGCGGCGAACAACTGTTCTTCTTCATCTACTACGTCGCGACCGGTTTTCATGGCCTGCATGTGCTGATCGGCGTGGTGCTGATGGCGGTGCTCGCGCAACGGCTGGGGCAGGGCCGCTACAGCGCCAGACACCATCCGGCGGTCGAACTGTCGATCCTGTACTGGCATCTGGTCGATGGCGTCTGGATGCTGCTGTTCACGTTGTTCTATCTGGTCGACCGCACGTGAACGCGCGCGGACCGTTGCCCTTGCGAACGCTGGTGCTGGTGCTGGTCGGCTGCCTGGTCCTGCTCGCCGCCAATATCGGTGCGGCGTTCCTGCCGATCGGGTCCTGGCATGCGCCGGTCAGCATCGCGCTCGGGCTCAGCGAAGCGGCGTTGCTGCTCAGCTGGTGGATGGAACTGCGCTACAGCGGCACGCTGCTGCGCATTGCCGTGTTGCTGCCGGCGGCCTGGCTGGTGCTGCTGATCACGCTGATCGCGCTCGACGATGCGACGCGCGTGCATCTGCCGCCGTTGCCATAGACCGCGTTACGCACTGAACCGCCGCGACGATGGGCGGTCAGAACCGATAGAACAGGCGCGCCACGGATGGCGCAAGGAGCAAGCGATGAAATCGCAACGGGTCGCAGGCGACGCCGGTGCCCGAACCTACGTACTGGTTCTCGATTCGGGCGATGAGGCGTTCGCGACGATCACGGCGTTTGCCGAAGACAACGGACTCAGCGGCGCGTCGATCACCGCGATCGGCGCATTCTCCAGCGCAAAGCTCGGCTGGTTCGATTTCGACAGCAAACGGTACAAGCCGATCGCCGTCGACGAGCAGTGCGAAGCTCTGAGCCTGATCGGTGATGTCGCGAGCGGCGATGACGGCAAGGCGAGCCTGCATCTGCATGCGGTCGTCGGCCTGTCGGACGGCAGTACGCGCGGCGGTCATCTGATGGAAGCTGTCGCGCATCCGACATTGGAAGTGACGATCACCGAGACGGCCGCACATCTGCGGCGTACGCGCCGGCCCGAGCTGGGCATCGCGCTGATCGATCTCGCGGCTTCCGGCGGGAGCTGAAAGACGCTCGACGCGATGTCATTCAATTCGAGGAATCGAACCAGGTGCCGTGGGCAGATTCCAAACTTTGTGGCGGGCATGCGGCCCGGCGAAACAGGAGAAATGCAATGACCAAGAAAGCGAAAGTCCGCGCGGATGGCGACAACACGCGAATCGACATCAAACAGCCGGGCGAGTTGCGCCGCTGGACATCGGAATTGAAAGTGGATGACGAAAAGCTGAAGCAGATCATCTCGCACGTCGGCGATTCGGTCAGCGCAGTACGCAATGCGGTCGGTCGGTGATCGCCTGCGACCGCCACCGCTACGCCATCGGGTTCATTCGATGCGACGCCAGGGTGGGCGGTGTGTGGTCCACCACAATTGCAGGCTACGCCCGCGTGCGCGCTTGTCGAAGCGGCCGTGCGTGCGCGCCTTGTCGACGACCGGCTCGTAGAGATTGTCCGGCGCGTCGGGCGCTTGACGCTCGCCGGTCATCTGCCCGTCGTAACCCTGTCTGGCCAGCAGCCGATCAGCAAACCGCGGCATCAGCTTGTTGCCCCAGATCGCCTTCACCGCGGGCCAGCCGACGCAGACCTCGCGGCGGCGGTGCTTCGACGCCCAGACGATGCCGCGCGCCGCGATCTCGGGCTGGAAGATCGGCGGCACCGGCTGCGCACGTCGCGGCATGTGCGAGCGCGCCCAGTCGAACTGCGGCGTATTGAAGGCCGACAGTTGCACCATCGTCAGATGGACGCCGCTGCGTTCGTGCATCAATTCGACCCGCAGCGCGTCGGTGAAGCCGCGGATCGCGAACTTGGCGCCGCAATACACCGACTGCAGTGGAATCGCCCGATACGACAGCGCCGATCCGACCTGCACGATCACGCCACGTTCGCGTGCGCGCATCCGTTTCAGCGCCGCCATCGTGCCGTGCACGGTGCCGAGGTAGGTCACTTCGGTGGCACGCTTCACCTCACTCGGTGTCAACGAAGACACCGGGCTGAAGATCGTCACCATCGCCGCATTGACCCAGACGTCGATCGGGCCGAGCTCGGCTTCGATCCGCTCGGCCGCACCTTCAACGGCGTCGGCATCGGCAACATCGAGCGCAATCGCCAAAGCGCGGCCGCCGACGGCCCCGATCTCGCGCTGCGCACCGTCGAGGCCGGGCTGTCCGCGCGCAAGCAAGGCCACCTGCGCACCGTCGCGTGCGAAAGCGATCGCCGCCGCGCGACCGACACCGCCGGAGGCACCGGTGACGACCACGGTGCGTCGAGTTCCGGATGCGTGAATGTTGTTGTCGGTCATGGCACGTCCTTGTGCTGGAGACAGCGCGTCTAGCGGATCGTTTCCGGTGCCGGCGCGCGACGCAACACGGCGGCGCCAAAAGCAGGGCAATTGCAGATGGCCATTGGCAACGGCGCCGGCCAGCGCGGGCTCGCGGCAGATGATCCATGCCGGCCTCACAAAAAGCCCGCCCTGCACGACGGCAGGACGGGCTGGCAGCTCGAAGGCGGGAGTCGAGGCTCAAGCGCGTCCTGAC
>DATCXY010000299.1:0-2541 GCA_036570585.1 Solimonas sp.
GATTTCGACGTCGTGCGGATCGGCAGCGAATGCAAGACCGAGGGCACCTTCTCCGACATTGATGCCACCGGTCGTGCTCATCACGCTTTCCAGCACTTCGATGCCACTTTCGCGACAGGTGCGCTGCAGTTCGCCATAGCCGGGCAGCTTGCGCATTTCGCTGAGCTCGCCGCCATAGCAAAGGCCAAGCGTCGGCGTCAGCAGTCCGCTGGCGACGCGACGCGCCGCATACGCAAACAAGCGTGCGCAAGCATCATCGAAGTGTCGCAGCTTGGCGACCGGCCCGGTCTCATTGCGATAGCCGCGGATGATCGGCTTGATGTCGAGCATCGTGCCGAGGGCGGCGCCAACCCAACCGACGCTGCGATCGCCCTTTTTCTGGCCGCGCACGCGCAGATAATGCAGATCGCGCGGCACCATGTAGCCGTAGGTGTTCTGCACGATCAGCTCGGCGCGCTCGCGGATCTTGTTCGGATTCTGCTGTCCGGCCTCGACCATCCGCACGACTTCAACCGTGCTGATCGCCTGACCGACAAACAGGTTCTGCGTATCGATCACGCGCAACGCGAACGGCCCGGCGACGCCGGCCTGCACACGGATCGGCTTGTAGCCGTTGAGGATCGCAAACGAGGCTTGCGTTGCGTTGGCATGGATCGGACTGCGGCTGCTGGCGATCGTCAGACAGAACACGTAGTCGTAATCGATCACCAGCTTGCTGAGAAACACGTCGCGGATCTGCTCGACCGAAAACGGCGACGAACCGGCGTCGCCTTTGGCGCCGAGGTGTTCGCGATAGAAATGCAGTGTGGTCTGCTCGTCGCGCTGGTCGACCAGATCCTGGCCATCGAGGTGAATCGTGATCGGCAGGATCTGGATCCGGTGCTTCTCGATGTAATCCATCGGCAGATCGCAGGCCGAATCGACGACGACACCTATGCGCATTGCGTGCTCCCCCGAGCTGGGCGGCTCGCGGGCCACCGGATCCCACCATGTTTACTCGATGGGTTCGGCGCGTTTGGCGTCCTGCCAGCGTGCTTCCATTTCATCGATACGGCGAGGATCGCCGATCGGCGGCAGCCGTTCAAGGTCGCGACAGACATGGGCGAAACGCCGTGCGAACTTCGCATTGCTGCTGCGCAGCGCGGCATCAGCGTCAACACCGAGGTGGCGCGCGAGATTGACCGCCATGAACAAGACGTCGCCAAGCTCGTCCTCGATGCGTGCCGGCCCTTCACCTGTCGCCTGTTGCAACTCGGCGATTTCCTCGGCCAGCTTGTCCCAGAGTTCATCGAGCTGACGCCAGTCGAAGCCCAGCTCGGCAGCGTCGCGCTGCAGACGCAGCGCTTCATGCAAAGGCTCGGCATTCATGCGTTTTCCATGCGCCCGGCCAGATCCCAGAGCATGCCGGCGGTCGCGCCCCAGATCCGGTACTGCTGCCACTGCAGCTCGAAGAACGGCACATTGATGCCTTCACGCGTCAGGATCTTGCGCTCGAAGTTCGCGCGGCTGGTGAGCTGCTCGAATGGCAACTCGAAGATCTCGGCGACTTCGCCGTCGTCGATATGCAGCTGCGGCTCAACGTCGATGATGCCGACCACCGGCGTGATGCGGTAACGGCTCAATGTCGGATAGTCATCCAGATAACCGATGATTTCGACGGTCGCCGGATCGAGGCCGACCTCTTCGTGTGCCTCGCGAAGGGCATTGTCGACGGCGGTGATGTCGCTGGCGTCGCGTGCACCGCCGGGAAACGCGATCTGTCCGCCGTGGTTACGCAAGCTCGCCGAACGCACGGTCAACAGCATCGATAGCCGCTCACCGCGCCGGATCAATGGCAACAGCACGGCCGACGGACGCAGATTGGACAACAGCGTGGCATCGAACAGCTTGCCAAGCAGATCCGGCATGTCCAGACCTGCCATTTTGCGCGGCGTTTCCAAATGCGTGTCGGCCAGTGCCGCGCGCAGGCGACATTCGGATTCACTCATCGGGCTACGGGTTTCTGCCACGTTCATGACGACAAGTTTAGCGAAAGTGCGCTGCCAGCCCCTAGAATTCGGTCATGGACACCGATAGCTTTCTCGAAACACTGCGACAGTTCTATCTCGGATTTTCCCCGCACACATCGGAATGCGGCCTGCGCATCACCACACTTTCCGCCGACCAGGCGACGCTCGAACTGCCATCGCGTGAAGACTGGCTGGGCGATATCGACAGCGGCCGCTTCAATCCCGGCATCATCAGCGTGCTGGTCGACAGCACCGCCGGCCTGTCGGTGCTCGCACGCGCCGGTCAACGCGAAACCATCGCCACACTCGACCTGCGCACCGACTATCTGCGCCCCGCGTTCATCGGCGCCTCCGTGTTTTGCAGCGCGCGCTGCATCCGCATGACGCGCAGCATCGCATTCGTCCACGCAACGGTCTGGCAGGACGACGAGCAGGCGCCGGTCGCGACCGCACAGGCGGTGTTCATGCGCTCCGGCGTGCCGAGCGAACTGAGCTCCGGAACGCCGGTATGAGCGCGCACTGGATCGAGGCG
>DATCXY010000300.1:0-3819 GCA_036570585.1 Solimonas sp.
CGACCGGAATGAAGTCCTTCTCGACCCAGGCTTGATCGACGAGGTTGACCGCGGCCTTGTCGCCGACCAGCGTGTGCGAGATGTCCGGGTACTGGGTTGCCGAGTGGTTGCCCCAGATGATCATCTTGCTGATGTCGGTGGTCTTGCTGCCGGTCTTGGCGGCGAGCTGGCTCAGTGCGCGATTGTGGTCGAGGCGGACCATCGCGGTGAACTGCTTCGGATCGAGCTTCTTGGCGTTGCTCTGCGCGATCAGCGCATTGGTATTGGCCGGGTTGCCGACCACCAGCACCTTGACGTCGCGGCTGGCCTTTTCCGACAGCGCCTTGCCCTGCACCGAGAAGATCTTGGCGTTGGCTTCGAGCAGATCCTTGCGCTCCATGCCGGGGCCGCGCGGACGCGCGCCGACCAGCAGTGCGTAATCGGTGCCGTCGAATGCTTCCATCGGATCGGCCGAGGCGATCGTCTCGGTCACCAGCGGGAACGCGCAGTCATCGACTTCCATGACCGTGCCCTTGAGCTTTTCGAGCGCGTCGGGAATGTCGAGCAGTTGCAGGATCACCGGCTGATCCGGACCCAGCATCGAGCCGCTGGCGACACGGAAAATGAGCGAGTAGGCAATCTGGCCGGCGGCGCCGGTGATGGCGACCTTGACGGGCTTCTTCATAGGGACACTCCGCAATTGAGAGGGGCGGGACCGCAAATCGGGGGCGCAATTCTAAACAATCGCGCTGCAACGCGGGAAAACCAACAGTCGGCGGCCGGCAAATGACGATCGGCGGAACTTTTTCGCGCGCGCTGCATCCGCGCGGGCACGGCGGCCGTAAGTGTCGATACACCGAATCAACGGTACATGGAGGAAAACGTCATGCGCTTGTCCCGAATCCCCCTGCTGCTGTGTGCCGTCGCGCTCGCGCCGGCCACCGTGATGGCCTCCAGCCATCGTGAAGCGCCGATGATCGCCGGCATGCCGCGTGTCGACGGCAGCGACTTCTACATGTTCAATTCGTACGAGACGGGCCGCGGCAGTTTCGTCACGCTGATCGCCAATTATGTGCCGCTGCAGGATGCCTACGGCGGCCCGAACTACTTCAAGCTCGACCCGTCGGCGCTGTACGAGATCCACATCGACAACAGCGGCGACGCGGCGGAAGACCTGACGTTCCAGTTCCGTTTCACCAATACCTACAAGGGCCTTGCCGTGCCGACCGGCGCCAGCGCCAACGTCGCCGTGCCGCTCAGCAACATCGGCGCCATCGACAAGGCCGGTGCCAACCTGAACGTCACCGAGAGCTACACGCTGTCGCTGATCAAGGGCGATCGCCGCACCGGCACCAGGATGGCGGTCACCGGCGATGGCGGCGAAACCTCGTTCCAGAAGCCGTCCGACAACATCGGCGTCAAATCGATTCCGGACTACGCGGCCTACGCCAATCAGTTCATCTACAACGTGACGATTCCGGGCTGCGACACCAAGGGCCGCGTGTTCGTCGGCCAGCGCCATGATGGGTTCGTCGTCAACCTCGGCCATATCTTCGATCTGATCAATCTCAATCCGCTCGGCGCGCGTAACTCGTCGAGCAACACGATCGCCGACAAGAACGTCACGTCGCTGGCGCTCGAAGTGCCGGCCACCTGCCTGACCAAGGGCAGCGATCCGGTGATCGGCGCCTGGACGACGGCGAGTCTGCCGCAGTCGCGCGTGCTGAATCCGAACCCGCAGGGCCCGGTCACGACCGGATCGGCCAAGGGGCCGGCCATTGCCGGCGGCGCCTATACGCAGGTCTCGCGCCTTGGCTCGCCGCTCGTCAATGAAGTCGTCATCGGCATCACCGACAAGGACAAGTTCAACGCCAGCGAACCCAAGGATGACGTTGCCAACTTCGGCAGCTACGTGCTGTATCCGACGCTGCCGGTACTCGTGAATGCACTGTTCAGCGTGCCGCCACCGGCAACGCCGCGCAACGATCTGCTGGCCGCGTTCGTTACCGGCATCACCGCGACGGTCAACGGTTCGGCGTTCAAGTTCACGGCGCCGGCCAATCAGACGGTGCCGGGCGAGATGCTGCGCTTGAACACGGCGGTCGCGGCGGTTCCGATCGGTCAGCAGAAGGATCTCGGCTTCCTCGCCTGCGATCTCGCCGGCTTCCCGAACGGTCGTCGGCCAGTCGATGATGTTGTCGACATCGAGCTGAGCGTCGTCGAAGGCGCAATTGCCGAGAATGCGCTGAACCTGCAGACCTGCGACGTCAGCGGTCCGGCGCCGGTGGTCAAGAACGCCGGTGCGGTCGTCAATGACGGCGCGCTGCCCGATCCGGGCGCGTACCTGACCGTGTTCCCGTATCTCGGTACGCCGCTGCCGGGTTCAAGCTGAGGAGGCGGACATGAAACTCGGAACTCTCACGATCGCTGCCGGGATCGCCGCCTGCACGTTGCTTTCGGGCTGCTATCACCCGGAGGACGGCGGCAATGACGATGGCGACAATGGCGGAACGCCGCCAGCGACGCAGACCACGGCCGGCGAACTGGCGGCCCGCCAGATCACCACCAGGACCTGTGATCAGGGCAAGCCCGATGCCATCAACGATCTGACCATCATCGACAGCGACGCCGCGATTGACGTATCGACATTGACGCCGGGCTGCACTGGCGGCTGATACCGCATCACGATGACCGATTGACCTCTAGGCCCGTTCGCGGGCCTTCTTTTTTGGGGCATGGCGGGGCAACCGCCCCGAAGGGATTGTCGGGCAGTGCGTGCGCTCCGCCGTGTTCCTCCGGAGCGACGGAATGTCCACTGCTCGCATCCGATTGCCCGGATCGGTGGCGCGTCGGCGGGCGGACGACCGGAGCGACCGCCGGCTGGTTTGTTCAGAACGGCAGAATCGGTACGAGGAATGCGCGCTGAATGAACCACAGCACGCCGATCGTGGTGACGATCACCGAACCCGGCAACAGCACGCAGCGGCGATATAGCAGCGAGCGGCGGAACACGAAGGTCAGCGGGATGACCGTCGCGACCAGTGATAGCTGCGCTGCTTCGACGCCGAAATTGAAGGCCGCCAGCGCCCACACCCGGCCACTGACCGGCAGGCCGAGATCGATCAGGGCGCTGGCGATCGCCGAGCCGTGAATCAGACCGAACGCCGCGGCGATGATCGCAAGCCGGCGATGCACCATCGGCACCAGATTGTTGAAGCCGGCGAATGCCACCGTCGCGGCGACCGATGCTTCGACCCAGCGCGACGGCCAGTGCACCCAGCCGAGTGCGGCGAGGCTCAAGGTCGTCGCATGCGCGATCGTGAAGGCGGTGGCGATGCCGGCGGTATGCCAGATCGCACCGCGCAGATCCGGCGCGACCTGCCAGCCGTCACGGGTACGCCACAGCACCGCCGGCAGGAACAGTCCGGCGAGAAACAGCATGTGATCGATGCCGGTCCAGACATGCCACAGACCTTCGTGAAAATAGGTCTTGAATACCCGCCAGATCGATGGCGCGCCGCTGCCGCCGACCTTGATCTCGCCGCTCTGCGGGCCGAGCACGGTCGTGTACAGCGCGTCATCGAGTTGCAGCGTCAGCAGGCCGCGATGCTGGCGGTCGAGATCGAACAGCAGCGAATAGTCGATCGTCAGTGCCTGCACGGCTTGTGGGCAATGTCCGTCGAGATCGAGCGCGGCGTAATGGCCGTCGGCGTGTTCGGAAATTCGCAGTTGCGTGATCTGCAATGCGCAATTCATGCCGTCCGCGCGCAACACCAGATGGGACAGCGCGTACTGGTCGATGCGCGCCTGCGCCTGACGGACCTCGCCCCAGCTCAGCGC
>DATCXY010000301.1:0-4159 GCA_036570585.1 Solimonas sp.
GGCGGGTGTCGTCGTGTCGGCTGTGGTCGTCTGTGCTGCCGGCGCCGAAGTTTCATCGACCGGACTGTCTGCTGTCTGTGCCGCCGCAATCGCGGCGTAGCCCAGGTTCAAGCTGCCGAGCGATGTAATCGCCGCGGCAAGTAAGCGCTTGCTCATGCTGATTCTCCTCAATCGATAGAAGCATGGGCTCCGCTCGGACCGGCGGTTGTTGCCCTTTGTATGATTTCGCGACTACCGATTCTGACCAGCGAGGAGAACAATGAATTGACTGCGTGCGCAGCAGCATTTGCCTGCGCGCCAGTTTGGTTGACGCATGGCGACAAACACCGGGCATGCGTTTCGCAAGCGGCGCGTGACCTGCGCATGGCGCGCAAGGCCGCCACCCAATACGCTCGCCGCGGCTGAAACGGCTGTTACAGCGACGCGTTGCGTGATCCGGAATCCGCTGGCTGCCGCAGCACGCGCAGTGCCATCGCGGCGGCGACGATGTGGCCGGCGAGAAACGCGACGGCCGCGGCAAGCGCCGGCTCGATCGCGACGCCGGCCAGGCAGATGACGATCGCGGTGGCGCTGGCGGCATACACGATCTTGCGCGCGATGTCGGCATCCCAGTTGGCGGCGCGGTGCCGGAACATCGGACGGATCGTCGCGCCAAACCCTTCGGCCACGATCAACACCAGATAGACCGCGAACGCGGCTTCGTACGGCGCGCCGAACTGCGCGAGGCTCCAGCGCGCGCTGGCGAACAGAGCGACCGCGACGATCGCGCTTGGGATGGCAAGGCCGATCAGCGAAAGGCGCAACGCGGCACGGCCATGCTGACCGCCCAGGCGTTCGAGTTCGCGGTGGTTACGCGGCGCGGTCAGCCGTGCGATCGCCGGCATCAGATAGATGATCAGCTGTGCCGTGCGCGTGCTGATCGCATACAACGCCATTTCACTGGTTGGTGCCAGCACCACCAGCAGGCACAGCGGACCCCAGGTCAGCGTCGTGTTGGCGATGCCGACGCCGGCATCGTCGTGAATACTGCGATTGATTTCCTTCCAGACTTTCTGGCGCGCACATTCGTCGGCGGTCTGCGTCGGCTTGCCGAACTGCTGACGCACGAAGCCGTAGGCGAATGCTGCGCCGATCGCGCTGCCGGCCAGAAACGCCCATGAGAAACCGACCAGCGTCGGCTGCGGTGCCAGAATCGCCGCCAGCAGGATTGCGCCGTTGAGCGGGTAGGCCGTGCACACCAGGCTCTGCAACCAGCGATTGGCGGCACGCAGCGCCGACGACACCATCGTCGCGTAACCGACCAGAGGCAGCGCGATCACGAACGGTACAAAGGTCTGCAGATACGGTTTCAGGTACTGCGAGGTGACGTCAAGATCGGCTGCGATCACCAGCAACACCGCGCAGATGATGCAGCAGCGCGTCATGAAACGGCGGCTCAGTACCTGCAGCACATCGGCGGTCGACAGGCCGGTCTGGCGCTGCAGGCGGCCGATGATGTGGCGCGAGATGTAGAGATCGAACTTGGCGCGCATGAACGTCGCGCCGGCGATCGTCACGACCAAGCCTTGGAAGAACAGGCCGGTGTCGCCGATCGCCAGGGTGCGCGCCAGTGCCAGCGTCGAGGCGATCTGCAGCGCCACGCCCAGCAGTCGCAAGATCGTGTCGGCTGCCGGGTGCAGGCGCTCGGTCTCGTGCGATACGGCGGTATTCATCGCGGGGCTGCGCTCCTGATGGGCTGGTGGCGGCGTGTTGATGCGGACGATCGTATACCGACAGCGGCCTGAGGTCTGCTTTGGCGGTGTTTATCCGGCGCGCGGGGCCGGCGCTGCCGCTAAAATCGCGCTCTGTTCCCGTTTCGGATCCTGTTCCATGTGCGGAATCGTCGGCGCCATCGCCGCCCGTGATGTCAGCTCCATTCTCGTCGACGGTCTGCATCGGCTCGAATACCGCGGCTATGACTCGACCGGTGTGGCGATGCTCGACAGCCACGGCACGCTGCAATTGCGGCGCGCGGTCGGCAAGGTCGTCAAGCTCGAAGAAAAACTGCGCGAATCACCGTGCCACGGTCAGCTTGGCATCGCGCATTCGCGCTGGGCGACGCATGGCGGCGTGACCGAAGCCAATGCTCATCCGCACGTTTCCGGCGGACGCATCGCGCTGATCCACAACGGCATCATCGAGAACTACGTCGAACTGCGCGCCGAACTGCAGGCCAAGGGCTATGTTTTTTCGTCGGAGACCGATACTGAAGTCATTGCGCATCTGATCCACGATCTGGTCCGTGACGGCAGTGACCTGACCACGGCGGTGCAGCGCGCGGTGCGCCGGCTCAAGGGCGCCTACGCGATCGTCGTGTTCGACGCGCAGCGTCCCGACCGCATCTGCGTCGCGCGCATCGCCAGTCCGCTGGTGATCGGGCTCGGCGACAACGGTGAAAACTTTGTCGCCTCCGACGTGCAGGCGCTGCTGCCGATCACGCGTCGTTTCCAGTTTCTCGATGAAGGCGACGTCGCCGAGGTTCGCCATGATGGTGTGACGATCTGGGATGTCCACGATCAGCACGTCGAGCGCCCGGTGCATGAGTCGTCGCTGTCGGCCGATGCCGTCGAGCGCGGCGAATACGCGCATTACATGCTCAAGGAAATCTACGAGCAGCCGAGGGCGCTGGCCGACACGCTCTCCGAGCGGCTGCTCGGCGATCACGTGCTCGAAGCCGCGCTCGGCCCGGCTGCGAGCCGCATCCTGCCGCTGGTGCAAAGCGTTCACATCGTCGCCTGCGGCACCAGTTACCACGCGGGCCTCGTCGCGCGCTACTACCTGGAGCAGGGTGCGCGCGTGCCATGCACCGTCGAGGTTGCCAGCGAATATCGCTATCGCGATCCGGTCGTCACGCCCGGCACCTTGTTCCTCGCGATCTCGCAATCCGGCGAGACCGCCGATACGCTCGCCGCACTGCGCGAGGCCAAGAAGCTCGGTTACGTTGGTACCTGCGCGATCTGCAATGTCGCCGAATCATCGGTCGTGCGCGAGGCCGATCTGGCGCTGATGACACGCGCCGGCCCGGAGATCGGCGTCGCATCGACCAAGGCCTTCACCACACAGCTCGCCGCGCTCGCGATGCTTGGCCTCGCGATTGCGCAGCGGCGCGGCCTTGATCGCCGCACGGTCGCGCTGTACACGCGGCAAATGGCACAAGTGCCGAAACTGGTCGAGCACACGCTCAAGCTCGACGGCCAGATCCGCGAATGGGCGCAGCGCTTTGCCGACAAGCACCACGCGCTGTTTCTCGGTCGCGGCCCGAGCTATCCGGTCGCGCTCGAAGGCGCACTCAAGCTCAAGGAAGTGTCGTACATCCACGCCGAAGCGTATCCGGCGGGCGAACTCAAGCATGGTCCGCTGGCGCTGGTCGATGCCGACATGCCAGTGGTCGCGGTCGCGCCCAACAACGCGCTGCTCGAAAAACTGAAATCCAATCTTCAGGAAGTGCGCGCCCGCGGCGGCCGCCTGTTCGTGTTCGCCGATCCGAATACCGGCATCGAACCGGCTGACGGCGTCGAAGTGATGACGATGCCCGATCACATCGAAGCGCTGCAGTCGCCGCTGATCTACACCGTGCCGCTGCAGTTGCTGGCCTATCACGTCGCCGTGCTGCGCGGCACCGATGTCGACCAGCCGCGAAATTTGGCGAAGTCGGTGACGGTCGAGTAGCCCGATTCCAGTCGGGTCATTGTTCTTGATCGGTAAAACTGCGAACCAACTCGGTTGCTACCGATCAGCGCTTGTTTCGGTGAACAAGTCCCAGAAAACCGTTCCGAAGGTTAGCGTCGTTCAGAACGTGTGTGCTTTCCATGCTCTGTCGCACACGGATTCGGGGTGATGCGGCGATCGACGTTTCTTGCCGGGACTGGGCATCCTTCAGTCAACTGCGTCCGATGCCATGACCATAGACCAGTCGGCCGCCGAACCAGCCGCCCGCCGCGAGGGCGAGGAAGCCCCCTGCGTCGAGCAGCAGGGACACCGCGTCCGGCGGCAGCGGTTTCAACTGGTCTAGCCGCAACAACAGGCGGGTGGCGAACAGGCTCGTTGCCGTGAGCATCAAGCCCATGTGCCACCAGGTATCACGCAGCGCAGCGCCTTCCGGCACCCGTGTCAGTTCCAC
>DATCXY010000302.1:0-9937 GCA_036570585.1 Solimonas sp.
GCCTTGCGCGCGACACGACGAGGTCGCGCGCAAGGCGCACTCCTACAACGGCGCGCCGCGCCCAGCCGGCATTTGGCCTGATTCGGCGTGGCATTGAGTCATCTTGTTGGCCGGCCAAGTCAGGATTGCTGTGGCCGCCCCTGGCGCGACCTCATCGCCTGATTTGCCCCGGCCCGCATTTGGCTAACTCGGCCTGACATCGAGTCAGGCCTCGCCGGCTCCAAATGCTCCATGGCCGGTCAGAAGCAACCCCGTGATGACATTGAGTCATTACGGGGTTGTTTCACCCCGGCGGCCATTTGAATGGGCGGCCGGCGAGGATGTGCAGGTGCAGATGGAATACTGACTGGCCGGCCGCGGCGCCGTTGTTGACGGCGAGGCGGAAGGCCTCGTCGAAGCCGGCGGTAGCGGCAATCTTCGGCGCCGTCAGCAACAGGTGACCGAGCAGCGCCTGGTCTTCCGGGCTGGCGCTGGCCAGCATCGTGATCGGCTTGCGTGGCACGAGTTGCACGTGGAACGGTGCCTGCGGGTTAATGTCCTTGAAAGCGACGCAATATTCGTCTTCGTAGACGATATCGGCCGGGATCTCCCGGTCGCAGATCTTCTCGAACAGGGTCTTGCTCATATGGATATCCACGATCCTGAAGGCTTGGGGGTCAACTTGATAGCATAGCGGACCCGAACAAAGCGACCGCAATGGCAAAACGCTCAAGTCTCGACAAGAATGCCTGGCCCACGTATCGCCGTCTGCTCGGCTATTCGCTGCCGCACTGGAAGGTGATGGTCATCGCGTTTGTCGCCACCGCGATCCTCGCGGGAGTCGATACCGCGTTCGCGGCGCTGATCAAGCCGCTGCTCGATCGCGCCTTCGTCGAGCAGAACCCGACCTACATTCGCTGGATTCCGGTCTACATCATCGGTCTGTTCCTGTTGCGCGGCCTGTCGTCGTTCGTGTCGATCTTTGGCATGGCCTGGGTTGCGCGCCGCGTGGTCAAGGACATGCGCGGGCGTGTATTCAACAAACTGCTCGATCTGCCATCGCGCTTCTATGATCGCGTCAATTCGTCGGCGCTGGTGTCGCGGCTGACTTATTACGTCGAGCAGATCGCCGAAGCGACCACCACGGTGCTGACCAGCACGCTGAAGGATACGCTGACGGTCATCTTCTACATCAGCTTCATGTTCTATCTGAATTGGCGACTGACGACGTTTGCGTTCGTCGTCATGCCGTTCATTGCCATCATCATTGCGTACGTGACGCGCCGCTTCCGGCGCATCAGCGTGCGGATCCAGGACAGTGTCACCAACGTCACCGAGGCGGTCGACGAGGCGGTGCTCGGACATCGCATCGTCAAGATCTACAACGGGCAGGCGTTCGAGCGCGAGTATTTTTCACGCGTCAACGAAGACAATCGCTGGTTGAGCATGAAGGTGGTCGCGACCCGCGCCGGCAGCTCGGCGCTGATCCAGTTCATCGCCGCATGGGCGGTCGCTGCGATCGTCTATTTCGCGACCCAGCCGAGCATGCTGGCGCAGATGACACCCGGTACCTTCGCCGCATTCATGCTGGCGATGCTGTCGTTGCTGCAACCGGTCAAGAGCATGGGGGGCGTCAACGAAAAGCTGCAACGCGGCATCACCGCCGGCATGGGGCTGTTCGAGCTGCTCGACGAGCCGGTCGAAGTGGAGCAGGGCGCGCGCACGTTGACGCGCGCCGATGGCGCGATCGAATTCCGCGATCTGCATTTTCGCTATGACGGCCAGGAACAGGACGCGCTGCGTGGCATCAATCTGACGATCAAGCCCGGACAGACGGTCGCGTTCGTCGGCAAGTCGGGCAGCGGCAAGAGCACGTTGCTGGCGATGCTGCCGCGGTTCTACGACGCCGATGGCGGCGCCGTTCTGGTCGATGGCCACGATGTGCGCGAATACCGCCTGCAGAGCCTGCGTGATCAGATATCGCTGGTCGATCAGCAGGTGCGGCTGTTCAATGCCAGCGTTGCCGAAAACATCGCCTACGGCCTGCAACCGACGCCGGACGAAGCGCGCATCGTCGAGGCGGCGAAACTCGCGCATGCCTGGGAATTCATCGAAAGGATGCCCGACGGTCTGCAGACGCTGATCGGCCAGAACGGTGCGAAGCTGTCGGGCGGCCAGCGTCAGCGCCTCGCGATTGCACGCGCATTGCTGAAGAACGCGCCGATCCTGATCCTTGACGAAGCGACTTCGGCGCTCGATACCGAATCCGAGCGCATGATCCAGTCGGCGCTCGACCAGCTCGTGCAGGGCCGCACCACGCTGGTGATCGCGCATCGGCTGTCGACGATCCAGCGCGCCGACTGCATCGCCGTCATGCAGGACGGCTTGATCGCCGAGTCCGGTACGCACGAGACATTGCTCGCCGCGGACGGACTCTACGCCGCGCTACATCGGATGCAGTTCGACGATAAAGGCGACGCTTGAAGCGCTGGCTTGAGCGGCGCTGGTACGAGCGCGAGACACCTGCGCCGTTCTTGTTGCGACCGTTCTCGGCGCTCTATGAAATGATCAGCACGCGCCGCCGTCGCCGATTGCAGGCGAAGGCAACCACAATGCGTGTACCGGTCATCATCGTCGGCAACATCAGCGTGGGCGGCACCGGCAAGACACCATTCACGATCTGGCTGATCGAACAACTGCGCGCATGGGGTTGGCGACCCGGGGTGATCAGCCGGGGTTACGGCGGCCACGCGGCCCGGTATCCGCTTGCGGTGCGCGCCGATACCGATCCCGCCGCCAGCGGCGACGAACCGCTGTTGATCGCTCAGCGCTCGGGCTGTCCGGTGGTGGTCGCATCGGACCGCGTGGCTGCCGCACAAATGCTGTTGCGCGATCACGATGTTGACCTCATCGTCAGTGACGATGGTCTGCAGCATTACCGACTCGCGCGCGATCTCGAGATCTGCCTGATCGATGGACGTCGCGGACTCGGCAATGGCGCGCTGTTGCCGGCCGGGCCGCTACGCGAGACGCCAGCGCGCTTGGCCGAAGTGCAATTGGTCGTCATCAATGGTGACGGTTGGACGCACGCGGGCGCGTTGCAAATGCGCCTGCGGCCGGCACCACTGCGCCGCTTGGTCGACGATGAGCAGCAAACTATGGCAACGCTGCGCGGTCAGCGTATCCATGCGGTCGCCGGGATCGGCGATCCGTCACGCTTCTTCGCCAGCCTGATCGCCGGAGGGCTTGAGATCCAGCCGCATCCGTTCGCTGATCATCATGCATATCGCGCCGAAGATTTTTTGTTCGGCGACGATGCGCCGATCGTCATGACCGAGAAGGACGCGGTGAAGTGCGCGGCGTTCGCGGACACGCGAATGTGGGCCCTGCCGGTCGCTGCGCAACTCGGTATGGAGGCCACGAACCGTGTGCGAGAATGCGTCGAGACTTTGCGGAAAATGCGCTGATCGAAGCGCTGAGGGTGCGAGCGATGGACAAGAGACTGCTGGATATTCTGGTTTGCCCGGTCACCAAGGCGCCGCTGGTGTGGCGCGCGGATTTGCAGGAACTGTGGTGCCATGCATCACGGCTGGCCTATCCGGTGCGCGACGGTGTGCCCGTGATGCTTGAGGACGAGGCACGAACACTCACCGATGCGGAGTTGCAGGCGTGAGCGAGGTGCAAGCGGGGACGACGTTCAAGGTCGTCATCCCGGCGCGGCTCGGTTCGACGCGACTGCCGGGCAAGGTGCTGCGCGAAGTCGGCGGCAAGCCGATCGTGCAACATGTCTGGGAAGCCGCGCAGCTGGCGGGTGCTGAAGAAGTCGTGATCGCCACCGATTCAGGCGAGGTGCAGAGCATCTGCGAAGCGTTCGGCGCGAGCGTCGCGATGACGGCGGCGACGCACAATTCCGGTACCGACCGCGTCAACGAGATTGCTCGCCACGCTGGCTGGAATGCGTCGACCATCGTGGTCAATCTGCAGGGCGATGAACCGCTGATGCCGCCGGCGCTGGTCACCCAGGCCGCCGAACTGCTCGCCAACGATCCGGAAGAGCACATCGCCTCGCTGTGTCATCCGCTGGAATCGCTGGAAGAATGGCTCAATCCGAACGTCGTCAAGCTGGTGATGGATCGTCGCGGTTATGCACTGTACTTCTCGCGTGCGCCGATCCCGTGGCAGCGTGATGGTGCGAGCCGCGAACAGCCGCGGTTCCCGTCAGGTCTGGCGTTTCGTCATATCGGGCTTTATGCGTATCGCGTAGCGGCGCTCGCCGAATTCAGTTCGTTGCCGGCGGCGCCGCTCGAAGACTGTGAGGCGCTCGAACAGTTGCGCGCACTGACGCACGGCTTTCGCATCAGGATGGGCATCACCGAGACGCCGCCACCGCGCGGCGTCGATACCGAAGAAGATCTGCTGGCGGTTACACGCCTGCTCGCGCACCGCTGAATCGATCGCCTATCGCTGATCGTGATCAGCAGTGCAGGACAAACGAAATAAGGCGACCCGGAGGTCGCCTTTTTCGTTTGTGGCTACCCGCTCGCTCAGACCGGCTTGTGCTCGCCCTGCGCCGGCGCTTCGGCAGGCTTGTCGGCCTGCTGCTGCGCCGTCGCTTGCTCGAACAGCTTGAGATAGTCGGCAGCCGGTGCGCTGGCGCGGAACTGCGGCGTTGGCTCCTTCGCGGGCTTCTCAGGCGACTCGGCGGATTCAACCGCTGCTGCTTCGTGTGCAGGTTCTGCGGCTGCAGGCTCGACGGCACTGGCAACGATCACGGGAGCTGCATCTTCGACCTTCGGCTCGGTGACCGGCTCAGCCACGACCGCTGCCACGACGGTGGGCTCGGCTTGTGCGGCGGGTTCGGTTACCGCAGGCTCGGTTACCGCAATTTCCGGCAGCTGGGCCTCGTCGTCTGCGGTCGTCGGAACTTCCGGGATCGCTGCGGGTGCTGCGGGGGCATCGTCGGCAGCGGCCACTTCGACCGGCGCGTCGGCTACGTCCGGTGCGACTGCCATTGGTGACTCGGTCTGATTCGTTTCGCTCGACTGTGGCTGTGGCGCGGTGGCGCTGGCGACGAAATCGTCGTCACGCGGGATTTCACGTAGCAGCGGCAGCTGCGTTTCACGGCGCTCTGGCATTGCGGTGGCGACGGCGTCCTCGTGGGGGCTGCTTTTTTCGTCCGACGCTGCGTCAGCGTCGACTGCCTGGGTGTCCGTTTCCGTGCTTTCCTTGTTGGCTGCTGCGGCCTCGGCGCGCTCGCGACGATCGCGTCCACCACGACGGCGACGGCGGCCGGTGCGCGGCTCACGCGTTTCAGAATTGCGTGCTGCGCCGCCGGCTGCTTCGACGGCATTCGTGTCTGCAGCTTCCAGCGCAGCGGCGGTCGCAAGCACTACCGCTGCGGCATTGGCATCGTCAAGTGCAGCCGGTGTGGCGGCTGCCGCATTGCGCGTCGTCTGCGGTGCTGCCGTCGGCTGATTGCGCGGAGTCGCCGGCTGTTGCGGAGCACGCTGCTGCTGCGCATTGCCACGTGACGGCTGCGGCTGTGCATTGCGCGGCTGATTCTGTTGTTGCGAGCCGCGCTCGCGCTGCGTGCCGCGCTGACCTTGCCTGCCTTCACCACGGCCGCTCTCGCGACGCTGCTGATCGCGACCGCCGCCGCTGCGCCGCTCGTCACGACGACCGCTGTCGCGGCGTGGCGATTTCACCGCCGGCTTTTCCTGCCTGGCCGGCTGCTGCGGACGCGCGCCGATGCCGAGCAGGCGCATCAGCTTGGTCCAGATGCTTTCGCCAGTGCCGGCCGGCTGCATCACAACCTGTACCGGCTGCTGGATGATGATCGGTGCCGGCGAGGACGGCAGAATCTGCTTGACCGCTGGTTCGGCGAGCACGCGCTGCACGGCGACGTTGCTCTTGCCGAGTTCTTCCTGCGCCTTGGCGTCGAAGTCCTGCACGAGTTGATAGCTGGTATCGCTATTGCCGTCCATCTGCATGAAATCAGCGCGCACACGCTTGATCTCATAGTTCGGTGTCTGCAGTGTCGGATTCGGCACCAGCGTGACGTAGGTGCGATAGCGTGCTTCGATCTCGCGCACGGCGAGGCGCTTTTCGTTGAGCAGGTAAGTGCCGACATCGACCGGCAACTGCGCAATGATGCGGCCGGTGCGCTCCTTCATCGCTTCTTCTTCAATCAGGCGCAGCACCGACAGCGCCAGCGATTCGACGCTGCGGATGTGGCCGCGACCGGTGCAGCGCGGGCAGGTGATCTGCGTGTGTTCGCCGAGGCTGGGACGCAGGCGCTGACGCGACAGTTCGAGCAGGCCGAAGCGCGAGATCTTGCCGATCTGGATGCGCGCACGATCCATCTCGACCGCGGCTTCCAGGCGCCGTTCGACTTCGCGCTGGTTCTTGGTCGAGTTCATGTCGATGAAGTCGATGACGATCAGGCCGCCGAGGTCGCGCAGGCGCAGCTGGCGGGCGATTTCGTCGGCCGCTTCAAGATTGGTGTTGAACGCCGTGTCTTCGATGCTGCCGCCGCCGGTCGCCTTCGCCGAATTGATGTCGATTGCGGTCAGCGCTTCAGCAGGATCAATGACCACCGAGCCACCAGACGGCAGGCGCACATTGCGCTCATGCGCCAGTTCGATCTGGGATTCGATCTGGTAGCGCGAGAACAGCGGAATTTCGTCCTTGTACAGCTTCAGGCGCGCGAGGTTCTGTGGATTGACGTGCTCCATGTGGGTGCGCGCCTGCTCGTAGACTTCAGCGTTGTCGATGACGACCTCGCCGATGTCCGCACGCAGATAGTCGCGCAGCGCGCGCAGGATGATGTTGTTTTCCTGGTAGACGAGGAACGGGCCTTTGCGTTCACCGGCGGCCTTCTCGATCGCCGCCCAGATTTCGGCCAGATAGTTGGCGTCCCACTGGATTTCTTCGAGGGTGCGGCCGACGCCGTTGGAACGAATGATGACGCCCATGCCGTTCGGGACTTCGAGCTTGTCGAGTACTTCCTTGGCTTCTTCGCGTTCGTCACCTTCGGCGCGGCGCGAGACACCGCCGGCCTTCGGATTGTTCGGCATCAGTACCAGATAGCGGCCAGCCAGCGAAACGAAGGTCGTCAGTGCGGCGCCCTTGTTGCCGCGCTCTTCCTTCTCGACCTGGACGATGATTTCCTGGCCTTCTTCCAATTGCTCGCGCAGATTGCCGTTGGATTTGCCTTCCTTGAAATAACTGCGGGCGATTTCCTTGGCCGGCAAAAAGCCGTGGCGCTCGGCACCGTAGTCGATGAAGCAGGCTTCGAGCGAAGGCTCGACGCGCGTGATGCGACCTTTGTAGACGTTGCCTTTTTTCTGTTCGCGAGCCGCCGTCTCGATATCAAGATCCTGAAGCTTCTGTCCATCGACAATGGCCACGCGCAACTCCTCGCGCTGCGTGGCATTGATCAAAATGCGTTTCATGTAAAAAGTCCTGTGATGCGCAGCCGGCGGCGGCGGTGGACTCGTCCCGGATCCGGCGCCCGATTGGGCGTGGTTCGCGAATCGTCATGGAGTCCCCCGGCGCGGCTCTGCGCGGTGCTGGTTTCAGATCAAAGCCGGGGCGCAGTTTGCGCGCCGGCATTTGGAATTCGGAGTGGATGTGGGGCTGGTACAATGACGACATACCCTGCATCTCATTTTTCTTCCGTAACCGCCGATTCGCGAACGGAAAATTCGCATTGAATCAACGGAAGTCGGTATTTTGACACAAGATCGTCCACAAGTCAGATATGTCACGGCCGGAGCCGGCGATGACGGCCAGCGGATCGATAATTTCCTTCTGAAACAGCTGTCTGGCGTGCCAAAATCGCACGTCTATCGGCTTGTTCGCTCGGGTCAGGTGCGGGTCAATGGCGGCCGGGTCAAAGCTGAGCGAAAGCTCGCGGTGGGCGACGAGGTGCGGATTCCGCCGGTGCGCGCCGCCGACAAAGAGCAGATCGCGAGGCCTCCGGATGCGGTGCTCAATGTGTTGCGCGCTGCCATCGTTCACGAAGACGACAACTATCTGGCGATCGCCAAACCGGCCGGGTTCGCCGCGCATGCCGGCAGCGGCGTGCCCTACGGCGTGATCGAAGCAGTACGCGCATGGAACAAGTACGAGTTCATTGAACTGGTGCATCGGCTGGATCGCGACACCAGTGGCGTGCTGCTGCTCGCCAAGACTCGCCCGGCCTTGTTGCGTGGCCAGAAGGCGCTCAAGCACGGTGAAGCCGAGAAGCGTTATTTCGCGTTGCTGCTCGGCAAGTGGCGCGGTGAGGATCGCGAAGTCGACGCGGCGCTGGTCAAGCGCAGCCTGGCGGGTGATCGGCGCGTGCAGGTCGACGAGGAAGACGGCAAGCCGTCGAAGTCACTGTTCTCGCCGAAGAACCGCTATCGCGACGCGACGTTCTGCGAGGTTCAGATCTTCACCGGGCGCACGCACCAGATCCGCGTCCACGCGCTGGCGCTCGGGCATCCGGTTGCAGGTGATACCAAGTACGGCGAGCGCGACGACAACAAGCCGCTGCGCGAACTGGGCCTCAAGCGCATGTTCCTGCACTCGCACTTTCTCAAGTTCAATGCCGACGGCGAATTCGGCAAGTTGATTGTCAACGCGCCGTTGCCGGATGAGTTGCGCGAACTGCTCGACAAGCTGCCGCGCGCTGACAAAGCGCGGCGATGAGAGAAATCAAGCTCGTCATCTTCGATTGGGATGGCACGCTCGCTGATTCAGCCGCACAGATCGTCGGTGCGATGCAGCGTGCGAGCAGCGCATTGCGGTTGCCGCCGCGCAGTGACGAGGCGATTGCCGAATTGATTGGTCTCAGTCTCAACGATGCGCTGGTGCGTTTGTATCCGGATGCCGATCTCGGGCACCTGCGCAGGCTGCTCGACAGCTATCGTGCGCAATGGCTGTCGGAAGGTGCCGGCGAAGCCGAGCTGTTTGCCGGTGCACTCGATGCCTTGCGCACTCTGAACGACGATGGTTTTCGTCTCGCGATCGCGACCGGCAAGAGTCGTCGCGGGCTCGATCGCTCGCTGGCACACCACGCCGACGTGCGCGATCTGATCGTTGCCTCGCGAACCGCTGACGAAACCGCATCGAAACCCGATCCGTTGATGCTGCGCGAACTACTGGCGCTGGAAGGTTTGCGGGCCGAGCAAGCCTTGATGATCGGTGATACCGAATACGACGTGGCGATGGCGGCTGCGATCGACATGCCGGCCATCGGTGTGATCTGTGGCGTGCATGCACCGCAGCGCTTGAAGCAGGCTGGCGCCTGTTCGCTGCTCGAACGCGTCGCTGACCTGCCGCGCTGGCTTGCGAACGCGCGAGCGGACTAGCCGTCATCCGATCGCGTCGTTCGCTCAGGACGGATAGAGCGGCGCCAGATCCGACGACTTCTGCTTCCGCGTCTTTTCGCGCCCGCCGAGCGAACTCAGGGTTTTCGCCAGTGCGTCGCCGTTCCAGTCACCGCCCGCGAAGCACGCGCGGTCGAGTTCCTGCAAGAGCTCAGTTACACGCGGCTGATTCAGTCGCTGCGCGATGGCCGTCAGTCCGCTCGGTGGATGTGCGGGATCGGTCTGGCGCGCCCAGTTCAGCAGTTCGCGCTGCGCACCGAGTGGATCGTGGTGCCGGCAGGCCTGCACGAAGGCTTTGCGTGCGTCGCCCGCTTTCGCGGTCTTGCGCTCGGGCTTGGCGCGTGGAGCCGCCGACTTGCGCAACGCGCGCACGTGCAGCCACCACGCGCACAGCGTTGTCAGCCACAGCAGTGTGAGAGCGAGGCTCAGCCATGGCCACCAGACGAAGCTGAACCTGCCGACGTCCAGTGGTGCGTTCGACGGCTTCGTTGCAAGCGACGTCGCCGATTTGTCGGCGCGGCCGGCATTCGCACTCGGGGGCGCTTGCGGCGCTGCGCCGCTTGCTGCCGCGACTTCAAGCGTCA
>DATCXY010000303.1:0-4769 GCA_036570585.1 Solimonas sp.
GCCCTCCCAGCGCTGCAACGGCGGCGAGCGCCACCAGCGTCCATCTGAATTTCATCTCACGCCCCCTGACGCCCCCGTCACGTGCGAGACCGCCTCACGTCATACGAAGCTTGCGGTCCCATTGTCAAACGCTGGTGTACCGTTCGGTCCGGGCGTTTGCCTCACACTTCTGCATGAGAAGCCGCCAGACCGGCCATGAAATCTTCTTTCGCTGCGCCTGCAGCACCCTCTAGAATCGGCGTCCGTTTCCCTCGTGCCACCCGCCCCCGATGCCTTCCACCAACAAAAACCTTAGCCCGCTGCCGAGCCTGATTTTCTCGTCGCGGTGGCTGCAGCTGCCGCTGTATCTCGGGCTGATCGTCGCGCAGGGCGTGTACGTGGTGCTGTTCGTCAAGGAACTCTGGCACTTGATTCATGGCGCGTTTGCGCTGCGCGAACAGGAAGTGATGCTGATCGTGCTCGGGCTGATCGACGTCGTGATGATTTCCAATCTGCTGGTGATGGTGATCGTCGGCGGCTATGAAACCTTCGTCTCGCGCCTGGGGCTTCAGGGTCACCCCGATCAGCCGGAATGGCTCAACCACGTCAATGCCTCGGTGCTGAAGGTCAAGCTGGCGATGGCGATCATCGGCATCTCGTCGATCCACCTGCTGAAAACCTTCATCGAGGCCGGTTCGCTCGGCGCGCTGCCGCTGTGTGGCATCGCCGAGCCCGGCGTGCGCTGCGCGACCGCGACCGCGACCGGCGTGATGTGGCAGACCATCATCCATACCGTCTTCATCCTGTCGGCGATCGGCATCGCGTGGACCGACCGGCTGATGATGAACACGGCGGCGCAGCGCGAACAAGCTCACTAGTCCGCTGAATCGCTGAATCGGATCGGGGACGGCGGCCGCGCGGCTCAGGCTGCGGCAGGCGTGCGATTCAGTTCCACATCGTTGGGTGGAAACAGTACGCAACTGGTGCCGCCGTCGGTGTACATCATCACCACGCAGTGATTGCAGGCATTGCAGCCGGACACCGTGGCGGTGCCATCGCGGAACTTGTTGACGAGCGCCGCGTCGTGCAGCAGCGCGCGGCCCATCACCACCGCATCGAAGCCGTCGGCCATGACGGCTTCGACGCCGGCAACGGATTTCGCACCCCCGAGATAGGCGAGCGGCATCTTCACGGCGGCACGCACGATCTTCGAGTGTT
This sequence comes from Solimonas sp., assembly GCA_036570585.1. Classification (GTDB taxonomy): domain Bacteria; phylum Pseudomonadota; class Gammaproteobacteria; order Nevskiales; family Nevskiaceae; genus Solimonas. The sequence goes on from DATCXY010000303.1 coordinate 1,198, forward strand.
CGCGGAAATACAGCTCATGGAAGCTGATCTTCGGCTCGACCAAGCGCATCATTTTCGTGGCGAGCCGGACTACCGTGTTCTGGATGCTCGACACCGCTTCGGCCGGCATCGGACTGCCGAAGATCGCCCACGGCGATTCGACGTTCATGCCGCCGCTGAGCACCAGCAGATGTGCGCCTTCGCGTTCGAGCACACCCGCGACGATCGCCGCATCCTTTGCGTTTGCCCCCTTCTTCACACCCTCGGTGACGCAGATCTTGCAGATCACGGCAAGCTCGCTGCCGACCGCATCGAGCACCGCGCGCAGCACCTGCGCCGGAAAGCGTGCACGCTGCTCGGTGCTGCCGCCGTATGCATCGCGACGCTTGTTGTACATCGGCGACAGGAACTGGCTGAGCAGATAGCCGTGCCCCATGTGAATCTCGACCGCATCGAAACCGGCTTCACGCGCCAGTTTTGCGCCGGCGACAAACTCGCCGATCACGGCCCCCATCTCGGCCTCGGTCATCGCGGTGCGGAACAGCCGGCCGCTCAAGACCCCGGCCGCGTTGAAGCCGCCGGACGCCGAGCGCGGATAACGCGTCGACAGCTCGGGCACGAACGTGAAGGCGCCGCCATGGGTGATCTGCGCACAGATCGCTGCACCTTCGCGATGCACGGCGTCGGTCAGCGCGCGCAGATGCGGCACGCTTTCGCGATTCAGCGACACCTGGTCGACGAATGTGCGCCCGTCCGGACTGACCGCGCAATACGCGACCGTGGTCATGCCGACGCCACCGGCGGCGATGCGGCGATGGTGCTCGACCAGCATCTTCGACGGTACGCCGCCCTTGGCCATGCCTTCGTTGGTCGCCGACTTGATGAAGCGATTGCGTAGCGTCAGTGGCCCGATCTTGAGCGGCGTGAAGGCCTTGCCGGCAGGCTGCGAGTGATCCATGGCTGAAACCGAGAAAGCGGGCATACACCCGGAGGACGCTAGGCTGAACTCCCTGCTGCGAGCCGGCATCGTCCAAACGGGTGCCTTGCCGCGCGACGACGGCGCACGAGGAGACGCGCATGCTCAGTGAAACGGAGGTCGTCATCCGCCTGCTCGCGGCGGCGCTGTTCGGCGGCGCGATCGGGTTCGAGCGCGAGCGCCTGTCGTGGGCCGGGCTGCGCACGCACATGCTGGTCTGCGTCGGCGCGGCGCTGTTCATGATCGTGTCGATCGAAGGGTTCGGGGATGCACTTCATCATCCGAACGTTTCGCTCGATCCTTCGCGCGTCGCGGCGCAGGTCGCATCCGGTATCGGCTTTCTCGGCGCCGGCGCGATCCTGATGCGACGCGGCGTCGTGCACGGACTGACCACGGCGGCCAGTCTGTGGGCGGTGGCGGCGCTTGGCCTGGCGGTCGGTGGCGGTCTCTATGGCGCGGCGATCGCCGCGACGCTGATCATGCTGTTCATCCTGCTGGCGCTCAAACCGCTGGAGAAGCGCTATGTCGAACGGCGCGGCACGCGCCGCGTCGTGCTGCTGCGCGGGCCGCGCGACAATCTGCGTTACGAGGACGTCGCCGCCGCGCTCGGCGGCCGCGCAAAGCGCATCCGCCAGTTCATCGTCACACCGGATACCGACAAAGCGGATGCCGTCGAAGTGAACATCGTGCTGGCCTGTGCAAACGCCCGCGAGTACGACGGGATTCGCGACAAGCTATGCAATCTGGCCGACGTGCGCGAGATTGAACCGCGAGAATCTTGAGTGCGCCTTGTGCGGTCGCGGGTTTCGACAATGCCCAGTTGCTGCCCGGTCGCACGCAAGGCGCGGTTCTACAAAGGCGGGGCGCGGCGGAATGTTGCGACCAGCACATCCCGATACGCGGGCGCGCGTGCATCGACCGGCACCACTGGCGTCACACCGTGAAACACGCGGTGATCATCGAGCAGCGTCACATCGAGCGGATCGGTCAGCGTGAAGCTGCCGAGCAGTTCGCCCTGCGGCGTATGGATCGTGGTGGTGCCGCTGGCGATGTTCTCGCGCCGCACCAGCAACACCATCACGTAATCGACACCGTCACGATGCACACCCTCCGGCGTCGGTTGCCCGGCTTCGGCAAGCGCCGCCTCGATGCGAAACTGGTGGACTTCGACATGCCAACCCGTGACCGTCGGTGCCAGTGCGCAAAACACGCTCGCGCAGAAACCCAGCAGCGTGCGCATGGTGGCGCTGTCGCCGATATCGCGCGCGACCGGCTCGAACCAGCGCGCGACACCGCCATTGAGCGGGTTGTAGTCGATACTCTGCCAGTGCGGCTGATGCGGCTCGCGCTCGATCGCGGTGTCGCGCGCAGCCTTGAACACGCCGTAACGCCGCCGCCGGTAACGTCCACCATCGGCCATATAGGCGTCGAGCGGCATGTCCGCCCAGCTCGCTGCAAACATTGCCCAGTCATCGGGCTCGATCATGGCCGCCAGTTTCGCCAGCGTCTCGCGGCGACGCAGCAACACATGCCCCTGCTCCGCGACGGCGGTGACAAGGTCGATGAGCAAGGCAGGAGCAGGATGCCGCGACATGGGTAGCCGCTATTGGACCGCAGCGGCGCGCGCGCGGCAATGGCCAGTACCGTGGCGCAGAGATGCCGGAACAAAATGAAACGAATGGCGTTGGCGCGCAGCAAGGCGCGAGGACGAGTCATCGCCTGCACTTCGATGACGACGAGCAACGCCGCGGCGCGCCGGAAGACGTCGTTGCATGTTGCGTTTTATCGCTGCGCCACGGTACCAGGCGCACGAAGCGCGCATGATGCGCGCAAGGTGTGGCACTGAACGAGGAGGACATGATGGGCAGCGAATGGCAACAGCAGCTGGGTTTGCGGCACGCGGTAGTGCAGGCCGGCATGGGCGGCGGCCTGTCGACATCACCGCTGGCGGGTGCGGTCAGTGCCGCCGGCGGTCTGGGTACCGTCGGGATCATGCCGCCGGGCGAATTTGCCGCCGAACTGAAACGGACGCGCGCACTGGCCGGCGATGCACCGTTCGCCGCCAATCTGCTGATGCCGTTCGTGCGCTCCGCGCACGTCGAGGCCTGCCTGCGCGAACGGCCGAACGTGGCCGTGATGTTCTACGGCTTTGACGCCGCGCTGGTCCGCCGCCTGCAGCACGCGGGCATCACGGTCTGGCATCAGGTCGGCACGATCGAGCAAGCGCAGCGCGCGCTGACCGACGGTGTCGATGGCCTGATCGCGCAAGGCGTCGAGGCCGGCGGCCATCTCGGTGGCGCGATCCCGCTCGCCGAATTGCTGCCGGCTGTTCGAACCATCGCCGGCGAACGCCCGGTGCTCGCCGCTGGCGGTATTTTCGATGCGGCCAGTGCCGCCGCCGCGCGCCGGCTCGGTGCCGATGGTGTGGTCGCCGGCACGCGCTTTCTGATGACGCCGGAGAGCAACGCGCACGCGGAATATCTCGACCGTCTGCTGGCCGCGCAGGACACGGTGCGCACGTTGCTGTTCGGGCTGTCGTGGCCGGCGTACCACCGCGTCGTGCCGAACGCCGCGGTGCGGCGCTGGTGCCGCACGCGCGATGAAGGCCCACGCTGGG
>DATCXY010000304.1:0-2534 GCA_036570585.1 Solimonas sp.
ATCACATTGAAGGAAACCTCATGGCCGACACGCTGACCGCCGACGATCCCCGCTATCGCGCGATGTTCGACGTCGCCAATGAAGCCGCATCACATGGCGACGGCCACGTGCATGGCGATCTCACACCGCTGATGAGCCAGCTGCGCGAACGCGCACCGGTGCTGAAAGGCTCGTTGCGCGAACTGCTCGATCTGCCGCCGATGCCGCACGATTACAGCGCGCACCGTCAGCAGTACACGCTGTTCTCGTACAAGATTTGCGAGAGCGCGTTCCGCGACAACCAGACCTTCTCGTCCGAGATCTATCGCGACAGCCCCGGCGTGCAGAGCCTCGGCCGTACGATCCTGGAAATGGTCGGCGACGAACATCGTCGCTATCGCAACGTCGTGCAGCCGATGTTCCTGCGGCCGAAAGTGGCGAGCTGGTGGAAGACCAGCCTGATCGACGATGCCGTTGCGACGCTGCTCGACCGCGTCGTCGGTCGCGATGCCTGCGATCTCAACATGGAACTTTGCGCGCGGCTGCCAATGCACGTGGTGACGCGCGGCATCGGCATGAGCGGCGAAGCGGCACTGACGTTCCGCGAGCATTTGTTGCGCGGCGCGAATCATCACGCGCCGATCGAGGAACGTGCCAAGGCGCAGGGCGAAGTCGCGCGCATGCTGCGTGCGCTGATCGCCGAACGTCGCGCCGAGCCGCGCGACGACGTCATCAGCGGCCTCATCCACAACGACTTCAGGGAAAGCGACAGCAGCACGCGCAAGCTCGGCGACGACGAAATCTTCGGCTACTGCCGGCTGATCATGCTGGCCGGTGGCGGCACCACCTGGCGCCAGCTCGGCATCACGATCTATGCGCTGCTGTCCAACTACGAATACTGGCAAGCGTGCCGCGATGATCGCTCGCTGATCGACAGCGCGATCCACGAATCGCTGCGCTGGTGCCCGACCGATCCGATCTTCCCGCGACTGGTCACGCGGGACACCGAAGTTGCCGGCGTGCCGATCACGGCCGGCAATCGCGTCGATGTCTGTCTCGGTGCGGCCAATCGCGATCCGGATCGCTGGACGCATCCCGATCGCTACGATCCGTTCCGTCCGCTGCAGACGCATCTGGGCTTCTCGACCGGCCCGCATCAGTGCCTCGGCATGAACGTCGCGAAGATGGAAATCAGCTGCGCGCTCAACGGCCTGATGGACCGCTTTCCGAACATGCGCCTGGATCCGGACGCGCCGCCGCCACAGTTGATGGGCGGTGTCGAACAGCGCGGCATGAACGCAGTACCGGTGCGCTTTCAATGAGTCGCCGGATGCAACAGATCGTCCTGCGTTCGCATCCGCTCGGCGCACCGCGTGCGCAAGACTTCGCACTCGAGACCGTCGATATTCCGGCCGTGAATGAAGGCCAGCTGCTGCTGCGCACGCTGTGGCTGTCGCTCGATCCGATGATCCGTTTCGCACTCGACGCACAGCCGCTGACCGGCCCGAACCGCGTGCGCATCGGCGAGCCGATTTTCGGTGGAACCGTGTCGCAGGTTATTCAGTCCAGACATGCGGATTTCAAGAGCGGCGAATTTGTCGAGGGCCGCACCGGCTGGCGCGAATACGCGGCGATCGATCCGCAGCGCGTGCCATTGCGCAAGATCGATCCACGCATCGCACCGCTGTCGACCGCGCTCGGTGTGCTCGGCATGCCCGGGCAGACCGCGCACGCCTGCATGATCGGCGTCGGCCGTGTTGCGGCCGGCGAAACGGTGGTGATCTCGGCAGCAGCCGGCGCGGTCGGCTCGCTCGCCGGACAGATCGGCAAGATCCTCGGTGCGCGCGTGGTCGGCATCGCCGGCGGCGCCGACAAGTGCGCCGCCGTCACTGCGCTCGGCTTCGATGCCTGCGTCGACTACAAGGCCGCGGACTACGCCGCGCAACTCGCGGCGGCCTGCCCGAACGGCATCGACGTCTATGTCGAGAACGTCGGCGGCGATGTCACCGCCGCGGTGCTGCCGCTGCTGAAGTATCGCGCGCGCATGCCGGTCTGCGGCTTCATCGCCTACTACGGCATCGGCCGCGAGGGCCCCGGTCCCGATCACCTGCCCGGCTTCATGCGCACGATCATGTCGAAGGGGCTTGAAGTCCGCGGCTTCGGCGGCGCGATGGTCGGCGGCACGGCGGCGCTCGAACAGCTCGGCACGTGGGTACGCGACGGCCGCATCCGTCATCCCGAAGTCATTGTCGACGGTTTGAACGCCGCGCCTGCTGCGTTCGCCGGCATCTTCGACGGCAACCGCAACGTCGGCAAATTGCTGGTGCGCGTCGCAGAGCCGGCATGAACCGGGATTGAAGCATCACGAGATTCGACGGCGGCGCATCGCATGTCGAATCCGGCAACAGCGACGGCCAGGACCGTCGCGAAAAGTTTGACGGACAAGCCGTTCGGAACTTGCAGCGAACGCGGGGAGAGAGACGATGAAAAAGCTGATGCTTGCCGCAAGCTTGACGGCGGCCGCGAACGCCGGGCTCTGCGCCGGCGCGCGCGCG
>DATCXY010000305.1:0-9903 GCA_036570585.1 Solimonas sp.
GATCCGAACCGCAGTGGTAGAAGAAGATGCCCGGATACTTCGCGGTGAACGTGAATTGCTTGGTCTCGCCAGGCTTGATCTGGCCGAAGTTCTCGACCACATCCAGCTGTGAGGCGTGAAAATCGATCGAGTGCGAGTTCTTGTTGTCCTTGCTGTTGATCAGCGTGAACTCAACGGTATCGCCCTGGGTAACGCGCACCAGCGGCCCCGGAACCTCGCCATCGAAGGTCCAGGACTTGTACATCGTGCCCTTGTTGTCGATCGGCAGATCCACTTCCTTGGCATGCAGCGTGACCTGCACGGTTTTCGCCAAAGCTTCACTGATCGGCATCGCAAACACTGCGAAGCCCACGCACATCATCATCGCCTTCAGTTTCATGTTTCCCCCTTCGGAACGGTTAATCGGAACCGCAGTTGCAGACGTGACGCAGATACGCCACAAGATCGTGAATCTCGTCGTCACTCATGACGCCGCCCCAGGCCGGCATCAGCACCGACTTGTTGACAGCAAGACCGCCCTTCTTGATGGCGTCGAACAATTCCTGATCCGGAATGCCGCCCATGCCTTTGGCATCGGAGTGATCACGCGGCTGCACCGACATGTCGCGACTGTTGATGCCGCGCCCATTGCGATTGACGCCGTGGCATTGCACGCAATAGGTATCGTAGTGGCGCGCGGCAGAGACGAACTTGCCATCATCGCCAGCGGCCGCACTGTTTGGCAGCAACATCGAGCCAGCAAGCGCCACGATCGCCGTAGACAGCAGACGCATAGATTTGCGGTTCATGGATTGCTCCCGGTTTCGCCCAGCATCAGGATGTAGCCGGTCAGCCGTTGCGCGTCAGGCTCGGACAAACTCAAGTCCGGCATCCAGACCAGCGGATCGATCTGCTGCGGATGTTTCATGTAGCTATAGATGTAATCGGGCTGCAGGCGTGCCGCCGCGGTATACAGTTCCGGACCGGAGCGTCCACCGACATCAGGCTTGGACTGATGGCAAGCCGAACAACCGCGCAGCTTGTTGAAGAACATGGCGCCCATCGTCGCGCTGACCTTGCCGCCCTTGAACGCATCCTTCGCAATCAGGTCTTCCGGGGCCTTCAATTTCATCAAGGCATCGGCAGCCGAGGCTGCATCAGCCGCCGACAATTTCAGGTGCGGCTGCAGGCTGGCCTCGTCAATGACGTCTTCCTTTTCGCCGGGCTTCACATGCTTCGTGTAAAACACGCCAGCCGGACGGATTCGCGTCGGATTCTGCAGCCACTGCTCGAGCCACGGCCGATTGAATTTGCTGCCGGCGTAATACAGATCCGGCCCTTGTCGTTTCCACAAACGATCGAGATCAAAATTCGCAGGCTTGGTCAGCGCGTGACAGCTCGCGCACTGCGCTTCCAGGATGTCGTCACCCGCGATCGCCGCCGGCGTGACGAGCCCCCATGCCAGCACGCTGGCAACCGCGGAGATGAATAGGCGTAGTTTCAAGACAACTCCTCCCAAAGCTATTGAATGGCCTGACCCTTGAAAATCGCGGCGTCATGCATGCCGTACGGCTTCTTCATGGACTCCTCGTAATAAAAGTCCGGAACGATTTTCTTGTCCTTCCATTCGTAGAAATCCTGCTTCTTGGCGTCGATTTCCTCGTACTGGATGACCGTCATGATTCCGCCCATCGGCCGGTCGCCATTGACGGTGTGCGAATCAACGTGGTCGTGAACCATCCAGATGCCGGGGTTGTCGGCATCGATGAAGATGTCGTAGCGCTCACCGGGAGCCACCGAAATGGTGTCGGCGTCGTACGGATTGGGCAGCGGATGACCATCCTTGAACGCCACCTTGAAGACGTGGCCGTGGATATGAATCGAGTGCACGAACTCGCCGGCACCGATCAAGCGCAGGCGGATGAAATCACCCTTTTTCACCATCAGCGGCTGGGTATCCGGATATGACTTGGCGTTGAGCGTGAAGTAGTCATAGACGTCACCCGGGACGCCGCCATAGCCAGGCTTGAACGCCCACTTCGACGCCCAGTCCGAGAACATCAGGATGAAATCCTTGGTGACTTTCTTTTCGATCGGCAGCGGTTTCTTGCGATCGATGACGAACGGTCCCCACATGCCGCGCATCGCGACATGCTCGTTGACGTTGACATGGCAGTGGTACCACATCGTGCCGGCGGGCTCGGCGACGAATTTGTACGTGTAGGTATCGCCGGGTGCGATGGCGGCCTGGGTCGTGCCGGGGACACCGTCATTCTTCCAGGTGCCTTTCTGCAGCAGGCCGTGCCAATGAATGGTGTGCGGCAGCGAGGTCAGGTTGGTGACATTGACCGTGACTTCATCGCCTTCCATGACGTGGAACAGTGGCGCCGGAACCTGGCCATTGAACGCGAAGGTATGAAAGTCCTGGTTATCGACCAAGTTGATTTTGGTGTCTTCGATCGTCATGTCATACGACCGCTTTTCCGCCAGCGCATTGGTGGGAATCATCAACCCGCCCAACAGCGCGACGCAGGCAAAGCGCAGTAACCGCATTTCGACCCCCTTCATTTCCCTGCCCTTTTAAATGTCTATCTAATATAGACCTTTTAAAATATGAGCGTCAACCCTTTTCAAAATTCGGGTATCAGGAAAGTGATGCGCTCATGAATGCGGCCATCCCCGGGTTTGGGATGGCGCACGACCGCGCGATCGGAATCCTGCCGAGGCGATCCGGAATATGCGCATCCGCGCGCGCCCTTCAGAGCTGCGCGAGTGCCTCATCGAGCCGTGAAATCGCCAGCACTTCAATGCCGAGCTGCGCACCGCGTCGCGGCTTGTTCGCCTCCGGCACGATCGCGCGCTTGAAGCCCTGCTTCGCCGCCTCGATCAAGCGCTCCTCGCCACCGGCGACCGGCCGCACTTCGCCCGCCAGCCCGATCTCACCAAACACCACCCAGTCGCCGGGGACCGGCCGGCTGCGCAGACTCGACAGCGCCGCCATCAGCAGTGGCAGATCGGCCGCCGGCTCCTGAATGCGCATGCCGCCAACGACGTTGGCAAACACGTCCTGATCGCCGAGCGAGATGCCGCCATGCCGGTGCAACACCGCCAGCAGCATGTTGAGACGATTACCCTCAAGACCGAGCGTGACGCGACGCGGATTGCCGATCGTCGACTGATCGACCAGCGCTTGCACTTCGACCAGCATTGGCCGCGAACCCTGCCGCGTGACGGTAATGACGCTACCCGGTACCGGCGCGCCGTGGCGCGACAGAAACAGCGCCGACGGATTGTTGACCTCCTTGAGGCCGCCATCGGTCATCGCGAACACGCCCAACTCATTGACTGCGCCAAAGCGGTTCTTGACCGCGCGGATGATGCGGAAACGCGAACCCGGATCGTGCTCGAAGTACAGCACGGTATCGACCATGTGCTCGAGCACACGCGGCCCGGCGATCGCCCCTTCCTTGGTGACGTGCCCGACCAATACGACGGCGGTCTGCGACGACTTCGCGAAGCGCACCAGCTGCGCCGAACATTCGCGCAACTGCGAAACCGAACCCGGCGCCGAGTCGAGCGTATCGGTGTACAGCGTCTGGATCGAATCGATCACGACCAGCGCCGGCTGTACCGCCTGCAGCTGCGCGATGATCTGTTCGACGCCGGTTTCGGCCAGCACCGGCAGATCGAGCCGTGTCAGGCCCAGGCGTTTGGCGCGCAGATGAACCTGCGTCAGCGATTCCTCACCGGTCACGTACAACGTCGAGTGTCGCGCCTGCACCTCGGCCAGCATCTGCAATAGCAGCGTCGACTTGCCGATACCCGGATCGCCGCCGATCAGTATCACCGCGCCCGGCACGATGCCGCCGCCGAGCACGCGATCCATTTCCGGCATGCCGGTCGGCGCGCGCGGCTCCTCCTGCAGCTGTACCTCATCGAGCCGCTGGATACGCCCGCTCGCGGCGCCACTGATACCGCCGCCACGCGATTTCGAGGCCGGCGCCGCGACGGTTTCGATCAGCGTGTTCCAGGCGCCACAATCCGCGCACTGTCCGATCCATTTCGGACTGATCGCACCGCAGTTCTGACAGATGTATTGAGTTTTGATCTTGGCCATGCAATTGCGACATTGTTGGAGAAGCGCCGCACAGGCGACAGTGCGAAGGTTCCGGCGGACGTCGAAGTCCGGAACCGGTAGTATCGCTGCAGCATACGGGTCGGGGGGCTTGTCGGTGAAAGAAAGACTGTGGCAGCGGGACGGCTTTGCCGCGCTGGCCTTCGCGCTCGTGTTCGCGCTGCTGGCCTATGGCGTGTTCGCCGACAGTTTCCAGTCACTCGAACGCTACACCTATGATCTTGGCGTGCGCAGCCGAGACCGCGCGCCGTCCGATCGCATCGCGATCATTGCGATCGATGACGACTCGATCCGCAACCTCGGCCGCTGGCCGTGGCCGCGCGCACTGCAGGCGCAGCTGCTCGACAAACTGCGTGAGGGCGGCGCGCGCGTCATCGCCAATACCGCGCTCTATCTGGAGCCGGAATCGAACGTCAGCGCCAGTGCGCTGCAGTCGATCGCCGATGACCTGCAGAAGTCGCCGCTGACGCAGCAGATGCCGGTCGAGATCGAAACCTTCGGCGTGATGCTGGACGACAGCGCCGCCAAGAATCCCCGCCTGGCCGGCATCGCGCGCTCGTACCGGGACTCGGCGCTCAAGCGTGACTATGCCAAGCTGATGAGCGCGCTGGTCAGCCGCCTGCAGGCCGCCGCGACCGACGGTGACTCAGCCGATGCCCAGCTCGGCACGGCTGTCGGCAAGGACAAGGTCGTGCTGCCGATGCTGTTCGAGCTTGGCCAGCCGCAAGGTCGCCCGGACGCCGTGCTACCCGATTACATCCGCCGCAATGCGTTGACCAATATCCAGGATCGGATCGGCGCGCGTGCCGCCGGCAAGCTGCCGCAACCGGCGCGCGCCGTACAGATTCCGATCGCCCCGCTGGGTGGACGCGCGATCGCGATCGGCCATTTGAACGTCACCGCCGACGTCGATGGCGCCGTCCGCTACGAGCCGCTGGTCGTGCAGTACTACGATGAGCTCTATCCGTCGCTGTCGCTGACACTCGCGGCCACCGCACTGAACCTGAAGCCGGCCGACATCGAAGTCCGCCTCGGCGAAGGCGTCGGACTCGGCGGCATCGACATTGCCACCACGCCATCGCTGCGCATGTACACGCAGTTCTACGCCGATCATGAAGGAAAACCGGCGTTTCCGGTCGACTCGGCGTACGACGTGCTGTCCGGCAAGCTGCCGCTGGCGCGCTACAAGGACAAGATCGTGCTGGTCGGCACCACCGCCGCCGGCACCGGCGACAGCTTCGCCACGCCAGTCTCGGCCTCGACCGCACCGGTGCTGACGCTCGCGCACAGCGTCTCCAGCCTCTTGCAGGGCGACTTCTTCACGCGGCCGTCATGGGCCGGCTGGGCGCAACTCGGCATCTTCATCGTGCTGACGCTGTACCTCGCGTTCGCGGTACCGAGACTGAAAGCCAAGCTCGCCGCCTTCACCAGCCTGCTGCTGGTGATCGCACTGATCGGCGCACAGATCGGCCTGATGGTCGCCGAAGGCATCTGGCTGCCGATGACGATCGCGGCGGTGTTCCTCGCGCTCGGCCATGCGTTCATGACCGTCAAGAAATTCAACATCACGGAACACCTCAAGCAGACCAGCGAAGTCGAAGGCGCAGAGTCGAACCGCATGCTCGGCCTCGCCTTCCAGGGTCAGGGACAGCTCGACATGGCGTTCGAGAAATTCCGCCGCGTGCAGCCAGTCGACGACCGCCTGCTCGATCTGATCTATAACCTTGCGCTTGATTTCGAGCGCAAGCGCCAGTTCAACAAAGCCGAGTCCGCGTATCAATACATCGCCGGTTTCAACAAGGCTTTCCGCGACGTGCCGCAGAAATTGTCGCGCGCAAAGAAACTGTCCGAAACCGTGATTCTCGGTGGCAGCGGCGGCTCGCATCCCGGCGGCACGCTGGTACTCGATGCCACGCAGCAGCTGGAAAAGCCGATGCTCGGCCGCTACCAGGTCGAGAAGGAGCTCGGCAAGGGCGCGATGGGAATCGTCTACATGGGCAAGGATCCGAAGATCGGCCGCCAGGTTGCGATCAAGACGATGGCGCTGTCCGAGGAATTCGAGCCGGACGAACTCGCCGGCGTGAAGGAGCGCTTCTTCCGCGAAGCCGAAACCGCGGGCCGCCTCGCGCACCCGCACATCGTCTCGATCTACGACGCCGGCGAAGAGCACGATCTGGCATACATCGCGATGGAGTTCATCCGCGGATTCGACCTGACGCGGCATACCAAGAGCAACAACCTGCTGCCGGTCAATGAAGTGCTGCGCATCATCGCCGATGCGGCTGACGCCTTGCACTACGCACATGCCAACGGCATCGTCCATCGCGACATCAAGCCCGCCAACATGATGCTGATCGAAAGCACGCGCGCACTGAAACTGATGGACTTCGGCATCGCCCGCATCACCGATTCGAGCAAGACCAAAACCGGCATGGTGCTGGGCACGCCGAGCTACATGTCGCCGGAGCAACTCGCCGGCCGCAAGGTCGACGGCCGCTCCGATCTGTTCTCCCTCGGCGTCACGCTCTACCAGCTGCTGACCGGCGCGCTGCCGTTCCAGGCCGAGTCGATGGCCACACTGATGTTCAAGATCGCCAACGAACCGCATGCGCCGCTACTGACGCTGCGCCCGGACCTGCCGGCACCGGTCGACCTGATCATTGCGCGCGTCCTGCAGAAGAATCCGGACCTGCGTTATGCCGCCGGCGCCGAAATGGCGATCGAGCTGCGCAAGGCGCTGGCCGGCCTCGGTAGCTGATCACCATGGCACTTCAGGACAAGCTCAGCACGGCGTTGCTCACCGACCCTGGGCTGGTGCGCAGCAACAACGAGGACACCGTTGCCGAAGATGTCGACATCGGCCTGCTGGTGCTGGCCGATGGCATGGGCGGCTACAACGCCGGCGAAGTCGCCAGCGGGATCGCCGTCACCACCGTGATCGATGCCGTGCGCCGGCAGTGGCCGACACTGAAACACGGCAGCGTCGATCCGGACAGCGGCTACAGCGTCGAAGCGCTGACATTGAAGTCGGCGATCGAGACCGCACACGCGACGATTCACCAAGTTGCACAAAGCCAGCCGCAGTGCGCCGGCATGGGCACGACGATCGTGGTCGCCGCGCTCCACGATGATCGCATCGCCATCGCGTACGTCGGTGATTCACGCCTGTATCGGCTGCGCCACGGCGCGCTCGAACAGATCACCCGAGATCATTCGCTGCTTGAGGAAATGATCGCCCGCGGCCACTACTCGCGCGAGGACGCACAGCGTCTGGTGCGCAAGAACATCGTCACGCGCGCGCTGGGCGTGGAAAACGAAGTTCAGGTCGACGTCATCGAAGACACCGTCGAAGTCGACGACATCCTCCTGCTGTGCTCGGACGGCCTCAACGACATGGTCGACGACGAGACCATCGGCTTAACACTCCAGAGGTACGCTGCTAATCTGGAAACAGCGGCACAGCGGCTGGTCGAACTCGCCAAAGCCGCTGGCGGCAAAGACAATGTTTCGGTCGTACTGGCACGCGCGGATGCGTCATTCGCACGTGGCCGGCGCTGGTACGAACGCCTGATGGAATGGTTCTGAAGGAAATTATGGGCAAGCTCATCGTCAATGACGGCAATGGTCGGGTGCGGGATTTCGCGCTGACCAAGGAACGCGTCAGCATCGGCCGGCATCCGGACAACGACATCGCGCTCGATGACAAGGCCGTGTCCGGTCGCCACGCCGCCGTCATCACCATTCTCAAGGACTCGTTCCTCGAAGATCTCGATTCGACCAACGGCACACAGGTCAACGGCAAAACGATCACCAAGCACCCGCTCAGCCACGGTGACGTCATCACGATCGGCCGCAACACGCTGAAGTACGAAGCCGAAGCCAGCGCGGGTGATGATTTTGAGAAGACCATGATCCTGAAGCCGGGCCAATACGGCGCGGCGTTCGAATCACAGGTGCAGGCCGCGACGGCTTCGACACCGCCACCGGCAAGCAACAAACCGCTGCTCGGCAAGCTGCGCGTCACCAGCGGCGCCAATGCCGGCAAGGAACTGGAACTGTCGAAAGCGCTGACCACGATCGGCAAGCCCGGCGTACAAGTTGCCGCGGTCACACGCCGTGCCGACGGCTACTACATCGTCCACGTCGGCGGCGAAACAGGGACCCGCCGAGCGCTCGTCAACGGCACCGAGATCAGCACGCATGCGCGCAAGCTGGAGCCAGGCGACAGCATCGAACTGCTTGGCACGCAGATGAATTTCGTCACCAGCTGAACCCCGGCCGTGGCGCCGCGAACCACTGAACCGCTTGTCGTCGGCCGGCGATGCGCGTGGCTCAGCCGCTCTGCGCACCCGACCGATATCGGTAATGCACACGCTGCGTCAGCCCGCAGAACAACTCATACGCAAGCGTGCCCGCATAGCTTGCGATTTCCTCGGCAGGCAATCCCGGCCCCCACAGCCGTACCGGATCGCCGACGGCGGCCTGCGGCGCGCGGCGCAGATCAACGGTGATCATGTCCATCGAGACCCGCCCCGCCAGCGAAACGCGCTGACCGGCCACGATCAAGGGCGTGCCGTTGGCGAACGCGCGATGGATGCCGTCGGCATAGCCGACCGCGACCACGCCGACCGGCATCCGCTCCGGACACACGAAGTGGCCGCCGTAGCCAACGCGTTCGCCCGCAGCAAATTCGCGTACCGCGATCAGGCGGCTGTCGAGCGTCATGACTGGCCGCAAGCCGAGGCTGTCTGCCGATTGCGCTGACAGCGGCGAGCTGCCGTACAACACAAGCCCCGGCCGCACCCAGTCGCGGCGTGCACCGGGCCAGGCAATGATGCCGGCCGAGTTGGCGATCGAACGCGGGCCGGGCACGCCGGCCAACGCTGAGTCGAAGCGCGCTATCTGCTGCGTGGTGAAATCGTTGTCAGGTTCGTCGGCGCAGGCCAGGTGCGTGATCCAGCCTTCCAGCTTCCAGTTCGGGTGGCGGCGCAAGACATCCACCAGCACCGGTACATCGCCGAGTGGAAAGCCCAGCCGGTGCATGCCGCTGTCGAGCTTGAACCACACGGATAGCTGCGCACTGTCAGGCAAGGCCTGGAGCAGCGCGAGTTGCCAATGATCGTGCACGACGATCTGCAGCCGCTCATACACCGCCTGCGCGGCCTCCTCGCCGGAAATCACCCCTTCGAGCAAAGCGATCGGCGCGACGACATGCGCCTGCCGCAGTTCCATCGCCTCTTCGAGGCAGGCCACGGCGAGCGCATCGACGCCTGCCGCCTCGAGCGCGCGTGCGACAGGCACGGCGCCGTGTCCATAGGCGTCGGCCTTCACCGCCGCCATCACCCGCGAGCGCGGCGCAAGCCCTCGCACGACCGTCAGATTGTGCTGGATGCAGCCAAGATCGATCGTGGCAGTGACGCGCGGAATCATTCGTCGGGATCGTAGTCTGCGTAACCCTGCGCGAGATTTTCGAAACGCGTGTACATGCCGAGAAATGCGGTCTTCACGACCCCGAGCGAGCCGTTACGCTGCTTGGCAATGATGATCTCCGCCTTGCCCTTGTCCGGCGACTCTTTGCCATTGAGCTCCGGATTGTTGTAGACCTCGTCGCGGTAGATCATCAACACGAGATCGGCGTCCTGTTCGATACCGCCGGACTCACGCAGATCCGACATCTTGGGGCGCTTGTTGTCACGTTGCTCAACGCCACGATTGAGCTGTGACAGTGCGATCACCGGGACTTCCAGTTCCTTGGCGATTGCTTTGAGACTGCGTGAGATCTCGGAAAT
>DATCXY010000306.1:0-11479 GCA_036570585.1 Solimonas sp.
GCCTGCGGGATGCGCGCGAGGCAGTACGGCACTGCCACGCCATCGACCATCAAGATGCGCTTGTCGCCGTCCTTGATCTCCGGCAGGTACTTCTGCGCGACGATCGTGCGCGTGCCCATCAGCGTCAGCTGTTCGATCACGGAACCGAGGTTCATGCCGTCGCGGCCGACGCGAAACACGCCCATGCCGCCCATTCCGTCGACCGGCTTGTAGATCACATCGCGGTGTTCGGCATGGAACGCGCGCAGCGTGGTGGCATCGCGCGCGAACAATGTCGGCGGCGTCAGCGCCGGAAACCAGGCCGTGAACATTTTCTCGTTGCAGTCGCGCAGCGACGCCGGGCGATTGACGACCAGCGCGCCGGCGCTTTCGGCGCGTTCGAGTAAATACGTGGTCGTGACATATTCGAGATCGAACGGCGGATCCTTGCGCATCAGGATCGCGTTCAGCGTGCCGAGTTCGATGACTTGCGTGTCGCCGAACTCGAACCAGCGCTTTTTGTCGTCAAATACCGTGACGCGATGCGCCCGGCCGTAGGCGACGCCGTCGCGCAGCCATAGATCGTGCATTTCGAAATAGAACAGTGCGTAGCCGCGTTGCTGGGCGGCCAGCATCAGGGCGAGCGTGGTGTCCTTGTACGGCTTGATCGACGCGATCGGGTCCATCACGATCCCGAGCGTCCTTTTGGGGGGGGCGATGTTCATGGCGCGCGTCTCGTGCAGTAGCGGGTGTCGGCGCACGGCGTGTCGTGCGCGCTTTTCATGGGACTGACTTGGCGGGTTCGCCGACCACGCTCAGGCGCATATCGCTATCGCCTATCGCGGTGATCCGGAACTGGAAGCCGGCGAACTCGATGTCTCCGACCGAACGCGCAAAGAAGGCGGTCTGTGCCGCCTCAGACTTGCCGTCGACCGACGCCTGACTGGCGAACGCGAAACGGGTCGCATCCATTGCGCTCAAGGTGATCGAGATGCCGTGGCCGCGCGTGGTGTCCGGGGTGCCCGCCATGACCTGCGCGGCGATGTCCGGCATCGCGCGATAGCGGTTGCGTCGATATTCGATCTTGCCGTCCTCGCGCCGGAACAGCAGCACGCGCGCGCACAGCTGATGGTGCGCATCGAGGAACAGATATTCGTCGAGCCCTTCATGCAGCGACGGCAGGACCAAGGCGTGGATGCCTGCAAGCTGCGGCACGTCGAGCAAGGAATAAGGCTTGCCCTTTTCGAGCGCATAGCTTGCGGTCAGCGGCAAGCGTGCGCGGTAGCGCACGGGCTGGTCGAACACCGCGGACTGCGCCGCCGGATTGATCTGGCGCCGCAGCACGCGATCACCGACCTTGACGGCGAAGTCCTCGCCGAGTCGATAGCTGGTGGTGGTGACGGGTGCCGACGCCGGTGTGAACAGATCACCTGGCTTGCTGGTAAACGGCTCAACGGGCAACTGTTGCCTGAGTTGGCAATCCGCTGCCTGCGCGGCAGGCAGGCACAACAGCAGCGCGATGAATGCAGCCGGATGCTTGATCGAAATCCTCACGACGGACGACTCTCCGTTGCAGATGACGCGTGACGCGAATCAGGCGGCGACCGGCGCGCTCTGTGCACGAACCTCGCTGACCGCCTCGATCTCGCGCGATGCCGCCATCGCCGCCAAGCGGGCAACGACGCCGTAGGCATAAAAGCGATTCGGCGACTCGTGCGGACCGCAGCTGTGATCCGGAGCGCTGCAGGCCTCGTCGAAGGCGAGCGGCTCGAAGCGCATGCCCGGCGCATTGAGGTTTTCCTGATTGCCGCGCTGCGAGTTCAGACGATAGAAGCCACCGACCACGTAGCGGTCGATCATGTAGACGACCGGCTCGGCGGTCGCTTCGTCGGCGCCCATCTTCTCGAAGGTGTAGACGCCTTCCTGGATGATCGCCCCGGTGACTTCGCGACCTTCCTTGGCCGAGGCCATGTGCGTGCGCGCCTTGCGGTTCATGCTGCGCACGTCTTCGACGCTCCTGGCCGTCATCACGCCCATGCCATAGGTGCCGGCGTCCGACTTGATGATGACGAACGGCTCGTCCTTGATGTCGTATTCCGCATACTTGGCGCGGATGTCGGCGAGCAGCAGCTCGACGTTGGCCTCCAGGCACTCTTCGCCTTCGCGCTTCATGAAGTTGATCTGCCCGCAATTGCGGAACAGGGGATCGACCAGCCACGGATCGATGCCGGCAACTTCGGCGAATTCGCGCGCGACCTCACGATAAAAGCCGAAGTGGTTGGATTTCTGCCGCATGTGCCAGCCGACGTTCGGCGACGGCACGACGTCCTGGGTAATGCCTTTGAGGATGTCCGGGATGCCCGCCGACAGGTCGTTGTTGAGCAGCACGCTGCACGGATAGAAGTCGCCGACGTGGACGCGGTCGCCGTCGCGCTGGACCGGTTCCAGCAGTAGCTGACGACCGGAGATTTCCAGTGTCAGCTCGGTCGGCTCGCGAAGATCCGGGATCAGCGAGCCGATGCGCACATGAAAGCCGGCTTTCTTGATCAAGGCGTAAAGCGTCGCGACGTTTTCGAGGTAGAACTTGTTGCGCGTATGGTTTTCCGGCACCAGCAATATGCCGGAGGCGGCCGGGCAGACGCGCTCCATCGCCGCCTGCAGTGCTTGTACGCACAATGCCTCGAATGCCGGGTTCAGATTGTTGAAGCCGCCGGGAAACAGATTGGTGTCGACCGGCGCCAGCTTGAAGCCGGCGTTGCGCAGATCGACCGAGCTGTAGAACGGCGGCGCGGTGTGCTGCCACTGCTGGCGAAACCAGGTCTCGATATCGGCGGCGCGGTCGAGCAGCGTCGATTCGAGCTGCAGCAGTGGTCCCGTCTGTGCGGTAAGCAGGCGCGGGACGAGGTGTGTCGCGGTGCGGGTATTCATGGGAACGGATGGTAACGCATGCGCGTTCGATGACCTGAAGGTGTTTCGGCATCTGGGGCCGATAGGCAGCATTACAAGACTGTGCTAAAAAACCGCAATAACTGAGTCGTGCAACCGTTTGAGGGGGAAGGGAGTGTCTACAGAGGCAACTGTTGCTGCACGCGTGATGGTGATCGACGACAGTCAGACCATTCGCCGTACGGCCGAGACACTGCTGGCCCGCGAGGGCTACGAGGTCGTGACGGCGCAAGACGGTTTCGAAGCGTTATCGAAGATTTCCGACCACAAGCCGGACGTGATCTTCATCGACATCATGATGCCGCGGCTGGACGGCTATCAGGCCTGCGCGCTGATCAAGAACAATCCTGCGTTCCGCAATACGCCGGTGATCATGCTGAGTTCCAAGGATGGCCTGTTCGATCGCGCCCGCGGACGCATCGTCGGCTCCGACGAATATCTGACCAAACCATTCACGCGCGACGAGCTGCTGGGCGCCGTGCGTGCGCACATCCGCAGCTGACGGCGTGCCATCCGCCATGAGTACCACCGACCTGCGCACGCTGCGCAACGTACCGTTCGCGATTCTCGAACAGATCGAGGATCGGCTCGCTGCTGCCCGCCTCGACGCGCTCGGCACCGGCGGCCAGGCTCAGAGCTGGACCGGTCTTGGATTCCGGCTCGGCTCGCAGTGGTTCGTCGCGCCGCGTGAGGATGTGCGTGAAGTGATCGCGCCGCCACGTGCCACGCGCATCCCGAATTCGCAGGCCTGGCTCAACGGATTGGCCAATGTCCGCGGCGAATTGGTGGCGATCATCGATCTGCCGCGCTTTTTCAATCTGCCGCCGCCTGACAGCAACCGTGGTCAGCGTGTGCTGGTACTCAATTCCCGGCGCACGCCGGCCGGTCTGCTGGTCGACGAGATTGCCGGTTACCGGCAATTCGCGGCCAGCGAGCAGCGCAATGAAATGAAGCGCAGTGCGGAACCGTTCGCGCCGTTCCTGCTTGGCGCTTTCGTCCGCGAAGGACATCCATGGTACGTGTTCAGCCTGCATCGGCTGGCGCACAGCGAAACCTTCCGGGCGGCTGCGGCATGAACGCGCGACTCAAGCCGGTTGCCGTCAACGGCCTGCACTGGGTTCGCGGCGAACTCGATCAGAGCGTGACGCGTGCGCGCTCGCTGATCGAGCAGCATCTCGACAACCCGGATGATCCGCTGCCGCTGCAGCAAGCCTACGTCGAACTGCATCAGGTGCGCGGTACCGCAGCGATGATTCGCTGCTTCGGCGCGGCGATGCTGGCGGAGGAAATGACCGCCGGCCTGCATGAGTTGCTGCAGAAGCGCGCACGCGAGACCGAAGTTTTGTTCACCGCGCTGCTTGGCGGCACCGTGCAGCTCACCGATTACCTGCAGGCACTGTCGGAAGACATGGCCGACTGTGCCTTGGTGCTGCAGCCGGCGATCAACGAACTGCGTCTGGCCCGTGGTCATGCGGTGCTCACCGAAGCCGAACTGTTCACGATGCAGATACAGGCGCTCGGTACGCTGCTGCCGCTGCCGGAATCGCACGCAATGGACAGTCGCGCCGCGCAGGATCAGGCGCGCCGCTATCTGTCGGCGTTCCAGGTTTCGCTGCTGAGCTGGATCCGCAATGCGCCGGACGCCAAGATCGCCGAGACCCGCATCGGCAAGATCAGCGAGCAGATGGCGCAGCACGCGACGCGCGCCGAATCGCACCAGTTGTGGCGCACCGCCGCGGCATCGATCGAAGCGCTGCTAGGCCGCACGCTGGAAAATTCGCTGGACCTGAAGCGCCTGTTCGGTCGTGTCAGTCAGCAGATGAAGCAGATCGCCGATCACGGCGAAGACGTCAGCGCAGCGAGCTCACGTGAGCTGTCGTTGCAGCTGCTGTTCATCGTCGGTCGCTCGCGTGGCCGTGGCGCGCGCGTGCAGGCGCTGCGCAGCGATTTCCAGTTGTCGGACGTGTTGCCGGATGCCGTCGAGCTCGACGCGCGCCGTCGCCGTATTCATGGGCCGAGCACTTCGCTGCTGGCCAAGGTATCGGACGAAATCCGCGCCGATTTCACGCGCATCAAGGATCAGATCGATCTGGTCGTGCGCGCTGGCGGCAGCAGTCCCGATGGTTTTGCCGATGCGCGCAAGAGTCTGCAGAAGATCGCAGATGTGCTCGGTGCGCTCGGCCTGCGCATTTTGCGACAGGCCGTCATCAATCAGGCGCAGACGCTGGAAACGTTCGGCAGCCAGACCAAGTTGCCGCAGTGGCTGGCACTGGCGGAGTCGATCCTGCGCGTCGAAAGCAGCCTCGAAGACGCGCTGTTCCGGCAATTCCAGCCTGCGGACGGTCACGCCGAACTGACCGATGAAACGCCGACGCCACGTGATTTGTCTGATGGCGTGCAGGCGCTGTATCGCGAATCGCTGGTCGATCTGGCGCGCGTCAAGCAGGCCGTCGACGGATTCCTGAAAGCCGGTGGCGGCAGTGACCTGCCAAATGCGGCACTGTTGATCGGCGAGGTTGCATCGGGCCTGCATATTCTCGGCAGCGCGTCGGTCGCCACGAGCGCGCGCCGGCTGCAGCGTTTTGTCGCGGGCGAAGACGTCGCGCGACTGCGCGACAACAACGAACTGGCCGAGCGTTTCGCCGACACGGTGGCCGTGCTCGAGTACTACATCGAAGCGGCGCGCGATCAGTCGCCGCTGGTCGACATATTGCCATCGCAGCTGGCGTCGTCCCTCGACGAGATCGACCGCATCACGATGGCCCACCCGGAAACGCAGGTGTCGCTTGCGCTGCCGGGTGACGATAGCGCCACAGCGGCCACAGAAGGCCAGGCTGACGATGCACCCGTCACCGCGGCGGCGGTGCCGCAAGCGCCGGCGCCGGTGCTCGACATGGCCCCGGCTGGCGATGATGACGAAATTCGCGAGATCTTCCTCGAAGAAGCCGGCGAAGTGCTGGCGACCTTGCGCGACAACCTCGCGCCATGGACGCGCGATCCGCGCGAGCGCGAGCGGCTGACCACCCTGCGCCGTTCATTTCACACCTTGAAGGGCAGCGGTCGCACGGTCGGCGCCACTGCAATGGGCGAGTTCGCGTGGGCGATCGAGAGCCTGCTCAACCGCTGTCTCGATGGTTCGGTCGCGACCTCTGCAGGCATCGTCGGCGTCGTCAATGAAGCAGTCGCTCTGCTGCCTGATCTGATCGAGGCATTTCGCGAACGTCGCGACGTCGGCGCCGAGGTCGAGGCGCTGTCGCAGCGTGCACGCGAATATGCCGAAGGCCGCAATCCGGACGCCGCACCGGAGCCGGACATGGCGTCGGTGTTCCGTGAAGATGCGCGCGAAAAACTCGCCGAGGTCAGTAACTGGCTGGCGCAGCTCGACCATCACATGAGCCGACACGCGATCAGCGCCGATGCGATCCGTGCGTTCCATACCTTGCGTGGCTCGGCGCGCGTGGTCGATGCTTCGGCGATCAGTGAACTGGCTGCGGCACTTGAGCTGTGGCTGAACCGGCTGACGGCGACGGACGGACGTCTCGATGATGCTGGCATCAGCCTGATCGAAGCGGCGACCGAAACGCTCGGCAGCTGGTGCGAGCAGGTCGGCAGTGACGCGGCCGCGCAGCAAAGCGCGCGGCTGTGGCTGGAGCAGATCGAATCATTGCAAGGCAGCGTCGATCGCCTGCACGAAGACGACGAGGCACGACAACTGGCGGAAATCTTCGCCACCGAAGCCTTTGATCTGGTACAGAAAGCCGAAGGTCTGCTCGGTGTCTGGGCACAATCGCCGGACGATCGTGCCGCGCTGCAGGAGATCAAGGTTGTCTTCCACACGCTGACGGGCGCAGCGCTGATGGCGCAGTGTCCGGCGATCGGCCATGTTGCGCGCGCCCTCCAGAAGCGCATCGAACAGTGCATCGCCGAGTCGATCGCGCCTTCGGCGGCGGCGTTCGGGGAACTCGGCAATTTCTGCGAGGTGATCTACCAGCAGCTTGACGAGTATCGGGATGGCAAACTCGGTGCAGAAAGCCCAGAGCTTCTGGCGCGCATCGAAGCGCTGCGCTGGAACGATGACGTGCAAGCCTCGGAGCCGACTGTGCCGCAGGCTGCCAGTGCTGCCAGCGTCTCGCTGGTGCCGGACGTCGTCGAGTCGCTCAGTGCCGCAGCCCCGGGCGAGGCCATCGAAATGCCGCCGGTGGCCGACGAAGCGGCCAGCGATGAGGTCGATGCGTTCTTCGCATCCGAACTGCATGCCCCGGCGCCGGTACCGACCGCGCTGTACGCAATGGCCGAGCAGGGTATCGATCCGGAGCTGCTCAACATTTTCATCAGCGAAGCCGACGAACTGCTCGAATCCTTCGATCACTGCAACGCGATACTCGAACGCGACGCACATAATGGCGAGGCGCTCGATGAACTGCGCCGCGTGCTGCACACGCTCAAAGGTAGCGCGCGCGTCGCCGGCGTCGAAGCGATCGGCGATGTCGCCCACGAGCTCGAAAGCCTGATCGATCGCGGCGGCCGTGATCCGAAGCTGGTCACCGGACGTCTGCAGCTGAGCGCGGACGCCTTGCACTATGCGGTGGATGATCTCAAGCGCGGCCACATGCCGAAGCTTGATGCGCTGCTTGCCGAGTTCGGTTCGACGTCGCAAGTGCAATCTGAAGCCGAAGCGCTGGCGGTCGACGTCGAGCAGGTGCCGCAGGCGGACCCTGACGAGACCATCGAACTCAGCGGTGCCGGGCTGGTGCTGGAGACAGCGACTGAACAACCGCCGCTGGCCAGTGAATCCGTCGAGGCGGCGTTCGCGTTCTTTCAGGAGGATGGCACCGGCGCGCGTGTGGATGCGCAGGTAGATCAAGACCCGGAAATCGTCGCGCCTGAATGGAGCGACGCGCGGGACTCGATCGACCCTGAGGCCGGCAGCGAAGAGGTCGATATTGAAATCGCATCCGGCATCGACGTGGTGCCGGCAGCGGAGTTTCTGCCGAAAGAGAATCTCGCTGTCGGTCTCGACGCCGATCTGCTCGAGATCTTTGCCGGCGAGTCGACGGAGTTGATGGAACAGCTGGAGCAGGCCTACGCCCGCTGGCAGGTCGCGCCGACTCAACCGGGACCCGCGCAGGAGATGCAGCGCGCGCTGCACACGCTGAAAGGCGGCGCGCGCATGACGGGTCTATTCGCAATGGGCGATGCCGCGCACGAACTCGAAACGCGACTGGCGGCGCTGGAGGCTTCCGGCGTGATCCAGGCCGAGGCGCTGGCGCCGGTGGGCGATGCCGTCGCCGGTTTGCGGCAGATGAGTGATCGTCTGGAGCGCGGTGATTTCTCCGGCCTGCTGCAGGCCGATGAAGCAACACCGCTGATCGCGCCGCTGGCTGCGGTGTCGACCGGGCTCTGGGATCCGGAGCTGTTCTGGCGCCCCGACGAAGACAGCGAGCGTGAGGTCGGCCTCAAGCGCGAAACCGCGCGCGTGCCGGTTGAAGCGCTCGACCGCATGCTCAATGAAGCCGGCGAGATCTCGATCTATCGCTCGCGACTGGAAGAGCACAACAGCGGTATCGAGGCGCAGCTCGCGGAAATGGCGCAAGCCGTGGCGCGCGTTCGTGAACAGTTGCGGCAGATGGACACCGAGACCGATGCGCAGATCGCTGCGCGCGGTCTGACTCAGGCCGACGCCGCCGATCGTTACGCCGGCGAGTTTGATCCGCTGGAAATGGATCGCTACACCCGCATGCAGGAACTGTCGCGCGCGCTGTCTGAATCGGTCGGCGATCTTGCGGCGTTGCATACGGCGATGGAGACCTATGCGATTGGCGCGGAAACGCTGCTGCAGCAGCAAGGGCGCATCAACACCGAGGTGCAGCAGGGCCTGATGCGCACGCTGATGGTGCCGTTCTCGCGTCAGGCGGCGCGGCTGCAGCGTGTCGTGCAGCAGACTGCGATCGAGAATCGCAAGCACGCCGAGGTGACGTTCTCTGGTGCCGATGCCGAGCTCGATCGCAATGTGCTGGAGCGCATGACAGCGCCGCTCGAACATCTGCTGCGCAACGCGATCGTGCATGGCATCGAGTCGCCGGATCGACGCGCGAGCCGCGGCAAGCCGGCGGCCGGCCAGATCCGCATCAACCTCTGGCGCGAAGGCACGCAGCTCAACGTCGAGGTGCAGGACGATGGCGGCGGTCTCGATTTCGATGCGATCCGCGCGACCGCGATCAAGCGCGGACTGATGGCGCAGGACGCGGAGATCGGCGACCAGCAGGCCGCACAGTTCATTTTCATGCCCGGCTTCACGACCGCCGTCACGCTGACGCAGGACGCAGGACGCGGCGTCGGCATGGACGTGGTCGCGGCCGAGGTCAAGCAGCTCGGCGGCACGCTGGAACTTTCATCGCAGCAAGGGCAGGGCGCGCGCTTCCTGATCCGTCTGCCACTCAATCTGGCGCTGTCGCAGGCGCTGCTGGTCGATGTCGGTGGCGAGTCGTACGCGGTGCCGTTGTCGAGCATTGAAGGCATCGTGCGCATCGCCCGTGACGAACTGCCCGGCTATTACGCCGAAGACGGTCCGGCGTTCGCGTATGGCGGTGCCGATTATCGCGTGCGCTCGTTGGCCGGATTTCTCGGCAATGCATCGCTCGGGGGCGGTCAGGACGCGAAGGCTGCGCACGCGATTCTCGTGCGCCTGCCCGAGGGCATCGGTGCCGGCGATCGCCGCTATGCGGTGGTGGTCGACAGCCTGCTCGGCAATCGCGAGATTGTCTCCAAGGCGGTCGGTGCGCAAGTCAGCAGCGTGCCCGGCATCAGCGGCGCGACGATTCTCGCCGACGGTCGTGCGGTTTTGATACTCGATCTGGCGGAACTGGCGCAGGATGCCGCGCGTCGGGCGCTGCGCGCTGCCGTCGAAGACACGGAACCGGCAGCGCCGATAGTGACGACGCGTGGCCTGATCATGGTCGTCGACGATTCATTGACGATCCGTCGCGTCACCGAACGCCTGCTGACGCGCCAGAACTACACGGTGGTGACCGCCAAGGACGGTCTCGACGCGATGGCGCAGTTGCAGACCGAGACGCCGCTGGCGATTCTGCTCGACATCGAGATGCCGCGCGCAGACGGCTTCGAGGTGGCCGCGTACGTGCGTAACACCGCACGCATCAGCACCACGCCGATCATCATGATCACCTCGCGTTCCGGCGAAAAGCACCGTGAGCGTGCGCAGTCGCTGGGTGTCAACCGCTATCTGATCAAGCCGTATCAGGATGATCAATTGCTCAACGAACTGCGCGGAGTGCTCCAGTCATCATGAGCGGCGATACCAGCAAGCAGCTTTATGCCGTGCTGATGGCACTGGCCGGCGACATGATGTTGCTGCCGAACGCCGCGATCGCGGAAGTGGTGGCGCGCGAATCGGTGCAGCCGGACGTGCGATTGCCGGCATGGCTGGCCGGCTTTATCGAATGGAATAGCCGGCGCCTGCCGGTGTTGCGTTTCGAGGTGCTCAATGGCGGCGTGATGTCGGCCGACTCGCGGCGCGAGCGCGTCGTCATCATCAACTCCAATGGTCGGCATCTGCCGTCCGGCCAGTTCGCACTGCTGACGCAGGCGTATCCGCATCTGGTGACGCTGACGCGCGCGGCGCTGCAACCCGAGCCGCTGCGCACGAGCGATCGTGATGATCTGCTGCTGTCACGTGCGCGCGTTGCCAACCAGGTCGCGCTGATTCCGGACCTCGACATGATCGAAGCTGAAATTGCGCGGGCGCTGTCACCAGCCAGCGTGCCGCTGCCCGGGTGATGACAGCGGCCGGGTCGCCAGCGCGCTACGCCCTGCTGTCTGCGGCGGCGGCGGCGGCGACGATGGCACTGAAGTTCGCGGCCTGGCATCTGAGCGGATCGATCGGTCTGTTGTCCGATGCCTTCGAATCGTTCGTCAATCTCGGCGCAAGTCTGGTCGCATTCCTGAGCCTGCGCTGGGCCGAGCAACCGCCCGATGACGATCATGCCTACGGGCACGACAAGGCCGAATATTTTTCCAGTGGTTTCGAAGGCGCGCTGGTGTTCATCGCGGCGCTCGCGATCATCTACACGGCGTGGCCGCGACTGCTGGATCCGCAGCCGCTCGATCGACCGGGGATCGGCTTTGCGATCAGCGTACTGGCAGCGCTGGTCAATCTGGTGATCGCGCGCGTGCTATTGGGGGCGGCGCGCACGCATCGTTCACCCGCACTGGAAGCCGATGCGCGACATCTGCTCAGCGATGTCTGGACGACTGCCGGCATCGTGGTCGCGGTGGCGCTGGTCGCGCTCAGCGGCTGGCTGGTGCTCGACGCGCTGATCGCGATCACGGTCGCCCTGTATCTGCTGCTGACCGGTTTTCGCCTGCTGCGCAATGCCGCGCGCGGTTTGATGGACCACGCCTGGAGCGCCAGCGAACGAGCATTGCTCGACGAGGTCCTCGCTGGCTATCGTTCGCGCGGGATCGGGTTCCATGCAATCCGCACTCGCACAGCCGGCAGTCGGCGTTTCGTGACACTGCATATGCTCGTGCCGGG
>DATCXY010000307.1:0-10140 GCA_036570585.1 Solimonas sp.
GACGGCGTCACCCGCTACACCACCGAGATCCGCGTGCAGGACATGCAGATGCTCGATGGCAAGCCGGGCGGCGGTTCCGCATCAATGGGCGATGACGACTCGCGCGGCAGCTATGGCGGCGGCGCCCCGTCGTCGCGCGCGCCGGCACGCAGCAGCGCACCAGCCGCTGCGGCACCGGCCGATATGGATGCGCCGTTCGAGGACGACGATATTCCGTTCTAGCCGGACTGCGCGGCTTGCTCGGTAAAAGGAAAAGGCCCTGCGTGGGCCTTTTTTTGGTCTTTCCCGAATCGCGTGGGCTTCGGTCTGGCTGCGTCCCTCTTTCTGCCAGCGTATGGGCAGAGTGAACGATGGAAAGATTTGGAGCTTTCCTTTTCGGCTGCCGGAACGTCAGGAGGCAGCGCTGCAACCGCGGGCAATGTCGGCTTCGGGACGGTAGATCGAGGTGCTGACGTCGAACAGCCCGAGCACGGTGTCGAACAAATTGTCCTGTGAATACGCGTTGTCGCGTCGGGCACGCAGGCAGTCCGCATTCAGTTCCGGCGACCACATCACGAATGGAATGTGCGTCTGCTCCTCGGGCGCAAACGCGTACGGCATGCCATGCAGGTACAGGCCGTCTTCGCCGAGGCTCTCGCCGTGATCCGACAGATAGACGAGCGTCGGTGCGATCAGCGTCTCGTGTTTCTGCAGGATGGCGATCAGCTTTGCCAGCACATGGTCGGTGTAGACCATGGTGTTGTCGTAGGCGTTGATGATCGTGTCGCGGCTGCAGCGCTGTACGTCGTCCTGCGCGCAATCCGGAGTGAAGCGGCGGAACGCGCTCGGGTAGCGTTTGTAATACGAAGGGCCGTGGCTGCCTAGCAGATGCAGGACGAGGATACGGTCGCCGTGACTGTCTTCCAGCATCGAATCGAGGCCGTCTAGCAGCACTTCGTCAAAGCAGCTGTCGGACGTGCACAAGCCCGCCATCCGGTGTTTTCGAAAATCGCTGTGCGGTACACGGAGGGCAACGCCTTTGGAATCCGAATTGTTGTCGCGCCACTGCACCTGGACGCCGATCCGCTGCAGGATGTCCAGCAGATTTTGCTGGGCATTGGCTTTCCTGTTGCTGTACTGCTCTCGGTCGAGGCGCGAGAACATGCATGGCACCGAGACCGCGGTGGCCGTGCCGCAGGAATGGAAGTTGGTGAAGCTGACGACGCCTGGAATCGCGGCGAGTTCCGGATTGGTTTGGCGGTCGTAACCATCGAGCTGGAAGTTGGCGGCGCGCGCGGTTTCGCCGACGACCAGCACGACGATTCGCGGCTTGCCGCTTGGGGAAGACACGCGCCGTGCATCAAGCGCGATCGGCGTGACGTTCTTGGGCGTCTTGTCCTTGAACTGCATTTCCAGTTGCGCGAAGACCGAGTAGATCGGATAGCTCGGCGTAGCGTAAACCCGCACTTCGCGATTCTGTCGCCCCCACAGACTGAGATCCTTGTAGCTGCTCGCCACCATGAGCAGCAGTAATGCGATCGCGGCAAACACCATCAGAATCCGGCCGAGCACGATCTTCAGGCGGCTGCTGTTGCTGCTGACAATCTGTACGCGCGCGACCAGCACGGCCGGAATCACCCCGGCCCAGAGCACGTGCAGCAGCATCGGAAAGCCGAGCAGCTCGCCGGTCTCACGAGCGTCCGTCTGCAAGGCGTTGGCGATCATCGCCTTGTCGATCACGACGCCGAAGGTGCTCATGAAATAGCTGCAGACCGACGCGATCAGAAGGATCACGATCAGCGTCGGCTTGACGATCGCGCGAGCACTCAGCGGGGTAACGACCAGCAGCTGCAGCACGCAGAGCGCCAGAAACACGCATGCCAGCAGATAGAAATTCGCGAGGTACGCGCCTGCGGGCAGCGTTTCTGCAACGTGTCGCCAGAACGGGAAGTTCTGGGTCAGCGCCAGGTAAACGACGACCAGCAGCAGCAGGCTGTTGATGCCGATCCGGCCGCGCGGGAACTGCGGGCCGGGTGGATTGAGGTCCGATGTTTCGGTGGGCGCTGGCGACAAGGGGCGAGTCTCGACGTTTTGTGGACGCGAGTCTGACGAGACGTTTGTGAGCGTTGTGTCAATTGGTGGAGGGCGGACGGCGTCGCCAGCGACCGGCGCGATGCTGCCGGCTCGCCTACACTCGGATGTTCAAATTTTCAGGAATCGCCACCATGAAAGCCGTCGTCTGCAAGGAGCTCGGCCTGCCCGAGAAGCTGGTCGTCGAAGATGTCCCGTCGCCGAAGATGGGCATCGGTGATGTACGGATCAAGGTTGCGGGTGCCGACGTCAACTTTCCGGACGTGCTGATCATCCAGGGCAAGTACCAGCTCAAGGCGCAGCCGCCATTCGTGCCGGGCGCCGGCGTCACCGGCACCGTGCTCGAGGTTGGCGAGAAGGTGCAGCACATCAAGGCGGGCGATGCGGTCGCGGCGCTGATCAATGTCGGCGGTTTTGCCGAGGAAGCGGTCGCCAGCGCAGCGTTCTGCATGCCGCTGCCGCCGGGGCTCGATCTGGCGGAAGCCGCCGCGTTCCCGTTGGTCTACGGCACCTCGTATCACGCGCTCAAGCAGCGCGGCCAGCTCAAGGCCGGCGAGACGCTGCTGGTGCTCGGCGCGTCGGGTGGTGTCGGTCTGTCGGCGGTGCAGCTCGGCAAGAAAATGGGCGCGCGCGTGATCGCTGCGGCATCAAGTGCGGAGAAGCTCGCGCTCGCCAGACAGCACGGCGCCGATGAGCTGATCGACTATTCGCAGCAAAGCCTCAAGGATGCGATCAAGACGCTGACCAAAGGGCAGGGCGCCGACGTGATCTACGATCCGGTCGGTGGACGCTTGGGCGAGGAATGCCTGTCGTGCATCGCCTGGAACGGCCGTTATCTGGTGATCGGCTTTGCTGCCGGGCCGATCCCGAATCTCGCCGCGAATCGCCTGCTGCTGAAGGGCGCGGCGGCGGTCGGCGTGTTCTGGGGTGCGTTCGCGCAGCGCGAACCGGCCGTCAACGCCGATAACTTCAAGCAGTTGTTCGCGTGGTACGCGGCCGGCGAGATCAAGCCGCACATCTCGAAGCGCTATACGCTCGCCGAAGCGCCGCAGGCGCTGCGCGACATGATGGATCGGCGCGCGACAGGTAAAATCGTCATCGTTCCGTAAATCTTGAAACTGGGCGTGCGCGGCTGGTGTCGCGCCGCGGGAAGCGCATGTTCAATCGCATCATCGTCGTCTGTACCGGCAATATTTGCCGCAGCCCCATTGCCGAAGGTCTGCTCAAGGCGCGGCTCAAGGCGCGCAAGCTCGACATCTGTTCGGCCGGCACCGGCGCGCTGATCGGCTTTCCGGCCGATCCGCTGGCGATCGAGGTCGCGGCCGATCACGGTCTGGATATCTCGACGCATCGCGCGCAGCAGGCGACGTTGCCGCTGCTGTCGGCGATGGATCTGGTGCTGACGCTCGATCAAGGGCACAGCGACTGGATCAACGGCAAGTATCCGCAGCTACGCGGGCGCGTCCACAAGATCCTGAAATGGCGCGAAGACGCCGATGTCGCCGATCCGTATCGGCAGCCGAAGGCGGCGTTCGAGCGGGCGTGGACGGATATTGACTTCGGCATCGAGGACTGGCTGCAGAAGCTGGGCTGAAAGCCGCTGTCCCGGCGTGCGCCGTCATGCTCAATTCAGATCTGTGCGTGCGCCTCGATACACGGCCTGCGGCCGCACTCGTGCCTCGATACACCTGTCCTGAGTGCCGCGTAGCGGCGTATCGAAGGGCCGCGCTGCGCGCGGCACTCGGCATGAACGGTGGGGGGAAGGTCAATGCCTGCCCCCGATCATCCCGAGTGCGAGGCCGAAGGTCTCGTGTATCGAGGGGCCGCGTGTCACAAAAGTCAGCCCAAGCGGTCGTTTATACTAGTCGGCCCTCGTCTGTCGGCCGACCGCGGCCGCTCGCTGATGTCCGAAGTCGTCCCTTCAGAAGTGTCGCCACCGGCGCAGCGCAAGCTGTACCTGATTTCCTACGGTTGCCAGATGAACGATTACGACTCGGCGAAGATGGCCGACGTACTCGCGGCATCGCATGGCTACGCCCGCACGCAGAACCCGGATGAAGCCGATCTGCTGCTGCTCAACACCTGTTCGGTGCGTGAGAAGGCGCAGGAAAAGGTGTTTTCCGAACTTGGCCGCTGGCGCGACTGGAAAGCGGCGGACCCGGCGCGCGTGATTGGTGTGGGCGGTTGCGTGGCGTCGCAGGAAGGCGAGGCGATCGCCAGGCGCGCGCCGATCGTCGACATCGTGTTCGGCCCGCAGACGCTGCATCGCCTGCCGCAGATGCTCGACAGCACGCGCATGACGCACAAGCCGGCGGTCGACGTCAGTTTCCCGGAAATCGAGAAGTTCGATGCGCTGCCGGCACCGCGCGCGGAAGGGCCGACCGCGTTCGTGTCGATCATGGAAGGCTGCTCGAAGTACTGCACGTTCTGCGTGGTGCCGTACACGCGCGGCGCGGAAGTGTCGCGGCCGCTCGACGACGTGCTGGTCGAATGTGCGCAGCTTGCCGTGCAAGGTGTGCACGAGATCACGCTGCTCGGCCAGAACGTCAATGCCTATCGCGGCGCGATGGGCGGCACGCACGAGCTTTGCGATCTGGCACTGCTGATCGATTACCTCGCGCAGATCCCCGGCATCGAACGGATCCGCTACACGACCTCGCATCCGGCCGAGTTCAGCGATGCGCTGATCGACGCCTATGCCGAGCAGCCGAAGCTGGCGTCGTACCTGCACTTGCCGGTGCAGTCCGGTGCCGACCGCATCCTCGGCATGATGAAACGCGGTTACACGCGCGCGCAGTTCCTCGCCAAGATCCGCCGCGTGCGCGCGGCGCGGCCGGACCTGTCGCTGTCGTCGGATTTCATCATCGGCTTTCCGACCGAATCGGACGACGATTTCATGCAGACCCTGGATCTGATCGCCGAGGCGCGTTTCGATTGCGCGTACTCGTTCGTCTACAGCCCTCGGCCCGGCACGCCGGCGGCGAACCTGCGTGACACCGTCGACATCGCGATCAAGGAACAGCGGCTTTCGATCCTGCAGAACCGCATCCGCCAGCTCGACGATGAATTCCGCCAGGGTCTGGTCGGCACGACACAAAGCATTCTCGTCGAGCGTCCGTCGCGGCGCGGTGGCGGCCAGATGGCTGGCCGCACGTCGAGCAATCGCATGGTCAATTTCGACGGCGATGCGTCGCTGGTCGGCCAGTTCGTCGACGTGATCATCACCGAGGCGATGGCGAACTCGTTGCAGGGGCGTCGGCTGACGATGGCCCGCGCATGAGCAAGTCCGCGACGCCGGCCAAGCTCGATCTGGTGCTGGAACCCGACGATGCGCAGCGCCTCGTCAATCTGTGCGGCCCGTTCGACGCGCACCTGCGGCAGATCGAACTGCGGCTCGGCATCGAGATCCGCAATCGTGGCAATCGCTTCCAGCTGGTCGGCGCGCGCAAGGACATTGGCCGTGGCGAAGCCGTGTTGCAGCAGCTGTTCAATCTCGCCGCCGATGACACGGTGACGACCGAGAACGTCCACCTCGCGCTCGTCGAGCAGCTTGGCGACGACGATGACGACGGCCCGGAAGAGGACAAGCGTGCCGGCGACGAAGTCGTCATTCGCGGCAAGCGCGGCGTGATCCGCGGTCGCGGCGCGCAGCAGAAGCAGTACCTGAAAAACATCACGACGCACGATCTGAATTTCGGCATCGGCCCGGCCGGCACCGGCAAGACTTATCTTGCGGTCGCCAGCGCCGTGCACGCGCTGGAACGCGACCGTGTGCGTCGCATCGTGCTGGTGCGGCCGGCGGTCGAGGCCGGCGAGAAGCTCGGTTTTCTGCCTGGCGACATGGCCGAGAAGATCAATCCTTACCTGCGTCCACTGTACGACGCGCTGTACGAAATGCTCGGTTTCGAGCGCGTTGCGCGGCTGACCGAGAAGAACGTGATCGAGGTCGCGCCGCTGGCATTCATGCGCGGCCGCACGCTCAACGAGTCGTTCGTCATTCTCGACGAAGCGCAGAACAGCACGGTCGAGCAGATGAAGATGTTCCTGACGCGCATCGGTTTCGGCAGCGTCGCGGTGGTCACCGGCGACATGACGCAGACCGATCTGCCCAAGCATCTGATGTCCGGCCTGCGGCATGCGCAGACGGTTCTGGACGGCGTGCCCGGCATCAGTTTCACACAGTTCCGCAAGGAAGACGTCGTACGCCATCCGCTGGTGCAGGCGATCGTCGCGGCCTATGAGCAGCACGAGCTGGCCGCCGAAAAGGGCGGTACGCCGTGAACGAGATCACGATCCAGCGGCAGGTTTCCGCCAGGGGTCTGCCATCGCCCGGCAGCCTGCGCACGTTCGCGTTGGCGGCGTTGCCGAAACGCTTCGGCGAGCTGACGATTCGCATCGTCGACGAGGCCGAAAGCCACGCGCTGAACCAGCACTATCGCGGCAAGGACAAGCCGACCAATGTGCTGTCGTTCCAGGGCGATGCGGCGCTGGCAAAGCAAATTCTCGGCGACCTGGTGATCTGCGCGCCGGTTGTGGCGCGCGAGGCCGCCGAGCAGAACAAGACCGGCCGCGAACACTGGGCGCACTTGGTCGTGCATGGCTGCCTGCATCTGCAAGGTTATGATCATGAACAGGAACCCGAAGCTCAGGCCATGGAGGCCCGCGAAGTGCGTATCCTGAAAAAGCTTGGCTTCGAAAACCCTTACCAATGAACGAAGACGACGAAGAAGACAGTAGTCACAAGGACGAGCCGCAGCTCGGCGGCTGGTGGCGGCGCGTCACGCAGCGGCTGGCCGGTGGGCCGCGTACGCGTGATGATCTGCTCGAACTGTTGCGTGATGCGCGCGAAGCGGAGCTGATCGACAGCGACGCGATGTCGATGTTCGAAGGCATTGTGCAGACCACCGAGATGCACGTGCGCGATGTCATGGTGCCACGCGCGCAGATGGTGATCGTCGAGGCGGAATGGTCACTCGCCGAGATCTTCAATGTCGTGATCGAATCCGGCCACTCGCGTTTCCCGGTGATCGGCGATTCCAAGGATGAAGTCGTCGGCATTCTGCTCGCCAAGGACCTGCTCAAGTTCAGCGGCAATATTCCCGATTTCGATCCCGGCACCTTCGATCTGCAGCGGTTGCTGCGTCCAGCCGGTTTCGTGCCGGAATCCAAGCGCCTCAACGTACTCCTCAAGGAATTTCGTCGCAGCCGCAATCACATGGCATTGGTGGTCGACGAGTACGGTGGCGTCGCCGGCCTGCTCACGATCGAAGACGTGCTCGAACAGATCGTCGGCGAGATCGACGATGAGTACGACGAGGCCGAAGGCGCGCAGATCCTCAAGCAGGACGAACGTCGCTATCTGGTCAGTGCGTTGGCGAGCGTCGAGGACTTCAACGAATACTTCGGCACGGAGTTTCCGACCGACGAGTACGACACCATCGGTGGCTACGTGCTGCACATGTTCGGGCACATGCCCAAGCGCGGCGAAAGCATCAGCGTCGAACGCTTCATGTTCAATGTGCAGCGCTCCGACACGCGTCGCGTCCATCAGTTCATGGTGACGGTGGCGTCGAATTGAGCCGTCGGCTCATGGTCCCAGCGGAGTCCGCAATGCGTTTTGTTCTGCTCCTGAGCTGTCTGCTCGGCTTTGCGGGGTCACCGGCGTTTGCACAGGCGGACGTCGGTGGCGGCACCACCGACGCCGTTCCCGATGTCAGCCTGGTCACCTTCGGCCCGGGTGAAACTTACTGGGAACGTTTTGGTCATGACGCGATCCTGATCGGTGATCCGGCCAATCCGAACGCGCAGCTCTACAACTACGGCATGTTCGATTTCAATCAGGAAAATTTCTTCCTGAACTTCGCGCGCGGTCGCATGAACTACCGGATCGACGTGCAGCCGTTCTACGGCTCGCTGCGCTTCTACGCCGCCGAGCGTCGCTGGGTCTATCTGCAACAGCTTGATCTCGACGCCGCGCAACGCCGTGAACTGATCGCTTATCTCGAATGGAATGCTCGGCCCGAGAACGCCGAATATCGCTACGACTACTTCATCGCCAACTGCGCGACACGCGTGCGTGACGCACTCGATCGGGCCAGCGGCGGTGCGATCGCGCGCGCCAGCAAGGGCGTTGCCAGCGGCCGCACGTATCGCTTCGAGGCAACCCGCCTGATCGGGCCGGTGTTGCCGTTCGCACTGGCGATGGATGCCGTCATGGGGCCGGCTGGCGATGCGCCGATTGATCGCTGGCAGCAGAGCTTCGTGCCGATGGTGCTGATGAAGGTCGTCGACGACGCCAGGCTGAGTTCGGCCGATGGCAGCACGCGGCCACTGGTGGTGCATGGCACCTGGATTTTGAACGACAACACATGGGCGGAGCCGGCGCGGCCGCCGCAATGGACGCTGCCGCTGACGGTGCTCGGTCTGGCGTTCGCGGCGCTGCTGCTGCTGCTCGATCGCCTGCGTGCATTTCGTGCGGCGCGTTGGAGCTTCGCGCTGCTCGCTTTCGCGGCCAGTCTGAAGGCGGCACTCGGCGGCCTGGTATTGCTGGCCGCGTGGGGGTTGACCGCGCACTGGGCGATCTGGGCCAACCACAATCTGCTGCTGCTCGATCCGCTCTGCCTGCTGCTGGTGCCGGCGTGGCTGATGTCGGCACGCGCGACCTGGCGACCACGGCGCTGGCAGCGTGGACTGGCCGTGCTGATCGCACTGCTTGCGACGCTGAGCCTGCCATTGCTGCTGCTGTCCGGCACACAGCAGAATCTGCCGTGGATCGGATTGATGCTGCCGATACAGCTGACGCTGGCGTGGGTGATCCAGCGCGCAGCGCGAACGGATTAATCGCGAAACGATCGATCGATCCGGTCGAGTCGCCTCGGCGGAACCGGCCACGCCAGTTGTCCGCCCAGTCCCTTGGTCACCGCCGCCGCCGCGGCCTGCACGCCGGTGACGATCTGCGGGTTGACCGGGATCAGCCCGCGCAGGGCGAAATAGCGCAGCGTATTCCGCCTTCCGAGACTGGCGGGTTACGCTGCGCCAGTCCGCTCTACCGAACTTTCGTGAGGAAACGACATGAGCGCCTTCCCGATCGAAGGCGGCTGTGATTGCCGCTTCGTGCGCTACCGGCTCGAATCGAAACCGCTGTTCGTGCATTGCTGCCATTGCCGCTGGTGCCAGCGTGAGACCGGTTCGGCGTTCGCGCTGAATGCGATGATCGAGTCGGATCGCATGACGCTGCTGAGCGCCGCGCCGGAGATCGTCGATACGCCATCGAACAGCGGCAAGGGGCAGAAGATCGCGCGCTGTCCGCGATGCCGGATCGTGCTGTGGAGCCATTACGCGGGTGCCGGCCCGGTCATCCGTTTCGTCCGCATCGGTACGCTCGACGATCCCGATTTGCTGCGACCGGACATCCACATCTTCACGGCGTCGAAACAGCCCTGGAGCGTGATCCCGCCGGCCGCGCGGGCGATGCCGGAATACTATGACCGTGCGCAATGCTGGCCGGCCGAGAGCCTGGCGCGGCGTGCGGCGATCCTGCCGCAGATTGAAGCCCATCAGGCGGCCCGCGAGCGCGAGCGCGCGCGATGAAACGCACGTGGCCGATCATCGGCGTCGCCGATGTCGCGCGCAGCTTTCGCTGGTATCAGATGCTGTTCGGGCAGCCGGCGGTAGCGCCCGCGCATGAATATTTCGGGCAGCTTTGCGACGACGACGGCACGGTGCTGTTGTGCCTGCATCGCTGGGGCGATCACGGGCATCCGACGCTCGCGAACCCCGATCGCGCGGCGCCTGGTAACGGCCTGCTGCTGTTCTTCCGCGTTGACGATTTCGACGCCGCGCTGCAACGCGCGCGCACGCTGGTCGATGCGTTGGAACAGGCGCCGGACGTGAATCCGGCGACCGGTACACGCGAGTTCGCGCTGCGCGATCCGGACGGCTATTACGTGATGATCAGCGCGCTGACGTGATCATCGCGTGAGCGATGTGCCCGTGCCCCGCTCGTCCCGCGTGTTTCGGCGCGAGCCGAAACGTATCGAGACAAGGTCGTTACAAGGTCGTTTGATCCGA
>DATCXY010000308.1:0-6781 GCA_036570585.1 Solimonas sp.
ATGTCCTCGGCGAGCGGCGCGGTCTGGTACTTCACGCTCAGGACCTCGCTGGTGTTGCTGTTCTCGAAGCATGGCAGCGGCACCAGGCCGAGCAGGCCGGCGAGCCATTGCGAGGTACTGATCGAGCACAGGCCTTCGATCGGCAGCTGCGCGATGTTGTTCGGCGCCTCGTCGGCCGCCGGTGCGTCGGCCGACAGGCTCTTGTCGCCGCGCAGGTAGAGTCGCTGCGCGCGCGCGTCCGGATGCGGCCAATCGCGCGCCGTCACGTAATGATCGAGACCGAGCACGTATTGCGTGACGTTCGGCATCGTCTCGGCGCCGACGTCCATGCCTTTCACGTACTGGTCGAACCAGCGCAGTTCGATGTGATTGAGCGGCGGCACGCCGTCGGCCGGCAGGCCGCTACCGACGGCGGCCTGGATATGCGTCCACGGCCCCATCAGCAGTTTTGCCGGCACCTGGTTCTTGACCGTCTCGTAGCTGATCGGCTCGCTGCGCTGGAACAGGTCGTGCAGGCCGCCGACGATGAATGTCGGCACCGTGATCTTGCCGTCGTTCTCGAGCGG
Source organism: Solimonas sp. (assembly GCA_036570585.1). GTDB lineage: Bacteria > Pseudomonadota > Gammaproteobacteria > Nevskiales > Nevskiaceae > Solimonas. Next base: position 567 of record DATCXY010000308.1, read on the forward strand.
CGAGCGCACGCGCCAGAAGTCACCGTCGTAGGCGGTGCCCGGATCGCCGATCAGCGCCTGCAGAATCGTCGGCACCTGGAAGTTGGTGACGGTCGCGAGCAGATGTTCGAGCGTGGTCGGAATGCCTTGTGCCGGATCGGTGAGGATCGTCGGATTGGTCACGCCGAGCGCCGAAACGAGCATCAGCCAGAACGGAATGAACGTCGGATTGACCTGGCCGCCGGTGAAGACGATGTCGCGGTAACCGTCGCCGATCGGCACGATCGGAAACGCCGCCTTGACCGCCGGGTGATTCTGCGCGGCGGTGATGATCGCGGTGATGCCGAGGTACGAGACGCCGTAGACGCCGATGCGGCCGTCGCAAAATGCCTGCTGCGTGACCCAGTCGACGACTTCGCCGTAGTCGGCCTGCTCATCCTCGCCGAACGCTTCCCACTCGCCCTGCGACTGGCCGGTGCCGCGCACATCGACCGTGACGGTGACGTAGCCGTGTGCGGTGATGTACGGATCGGCACCGCCGATCGCGCTGACGACGCTGCCGGCAGCACCGTTGTAGCTGGTCTGCACGAGTACGACCGGCAGCGGGGTGTCGATCGCGTTGCCGTCGGCGTCGGCCGGCACCGTCACGTAGGCGGCAAGCTGCACGCCATCGCGCATCGTGATGTACTGCAGCGGCAGGCTCTTGGAGCCCGGATACAGCGGCGCCGGATCATAATCGCTCCAGACCGCATCGGCGTTTTTTGTAATCGTCTTGCCGTCGTGCGCCGGGGCGGCGCGTGTACCGAGCGTGGTCCAGCCGGACTTCGCGGACGCGATGCCGTCATCAGGCGTGCTTGATGTGCCACACGCTGCCAGCAGCACGGCCGCCGCCATGCAGCCAGCGACGACGAACTGTTTCGCGTTGAAAGTTTTCCGGTGTCGCATGCCGCTCTCCGTGTCGCCGCTGACAAAAACGGGCGCACTGGCGCCCGTCCGAGGTTCTTGTCGAGCCTCGCGTTCTAGAAGTGTTCGCCCTTGAACAGGTTCGCGAACACGACCTGCTCCAGGGTCGGCTTGCCGCCTTCCTTGCGTCCCTTCGCCGCCGACGACGACGGGAACAGATGGAAGCCCTTGTTGAGGATGTAGTCGTTGAGCTTCGGACACAGCGCGTAGCTGACGGCCGCGGCGGTGCCGAGCGGCGTGGCGATCGACTTCGGCTTGTCCAGGATCGCGCGCATCACCGTGTCGCCGGCCTTGTCGGGCGACCAGGTCGGCACGTAGTCGTAGATCTTGGTCGGCGCGATCATCGGCGTCCGCACCAGCGGCATGTAGATCGCGGTGACGTCGATGTTGACGTGCTTGACCTCGGCCGACAGACAGCGCGAGAACGCATCGAGCGCGGCTTTCGACGCGACATAAGCCGAGAAGCGCGCGGCATTGGCGAGCACGCCGATCGAACTGATGTTGATGATCTGGCCGCTTTTGCGCTGCGCCATGCTCGGCAGGAACGCGAGGATCATGCGCACCGCGCCGAAATAGTTCAGCTGCATCGTGCGTTCGAAGTCATGGAAGCGGGTGGTCGCCTCCATGACCGCGCGACGGATCGAGCGTCCGGCGTTGTTGACGAGAATGTCGACGTGGCCAAAGTCGCGCAGGATCTCGGCGCAGCATTCGTCGATCGCTTTCAGATCGGACAGATCGCACGGGTAGACATGCGCTTCGCCGCCGGCCTTTTCGAGAATGTCGCGCGTCTGTTCGAGCTTCTCGCGGGTACGGGCGACGAGAATGACCCTGGCGCCGGCAGCCGCCAGCTTCTTGGCGACGACAAAGCCAATGCCGCTCGACGCGCCGGTGACGACCGCGACCTTGCCGGATACGCGCTGCACCGCGCCGCGCGGCAGCTTGGTGTCGAGATCGAGATACAACTCCCAGAACTGCCAGAGCTTGCCGCAATAGTCACGGATGTCGGGGCACTTGATGCCGGAGCCTTTCAGCGCCTTGCGGGCTTCCTTGTCATCGAACACGGCGCGATTGACGATATAACCGAGCACCGACACCGGAATGCCGATGGCATTCGACAGGCGCTTCTTGATCATCGGTGGAATCGCGTCGGCGACCCGCTCACCGAGCATCTTGACCTGCGGCGGAATCGGCGGGACTTCCAGTTCCTTGGCGAAGTTCGGACCGTGCGCCGCTTCCATGATCGTCTGCATCAGCTCACCGACGGTCGGCGATTGCGACTGGATCAGACAGAAGCATTTGCCGTCGAGGCCGGGCTTGTGCGCGATGTAGTCCATTGCCTTGGCGACGTAATCGACCGGGGCGATCGGCACCTGCCCGCCCGTAAGCCCGAGCAGCGGCAGCCACTTGGGCACCGCGTGGCTGATCTTCTGTACCGCCTTGAAGAAGTAATACGGGCCGTCGATCTTGTCCATCTCGCCGGTTTCCGACGAACCCACCACCGCACCCGGCCGGTAGATGCGAAACGGCACCGTCGCTTCGTCACGAACGATCTTCTCGGACTCGTACTTGGTACGGAAATACGGATGGCCGAGGCGCTGGCCTTCATCGAACATGTCTTCGCTGAAACGCCCGGAGAAATCACCGCCGGCGACCGCGACGCTCGACACGTGATGCAGGCGCACGTCGCCGCCAAGCGCGTTGGCGAACGCCACGACGTTGCGCGTGCCTTCGTTGTTGATGCGATCGCCGGTGGCGTCGTCCATGTTCATGTCATAGACGGCGGCGAGGTGAAAGACGTGATCGATCTTGCCCTTCAGCTTTTTTGCATCGGCGGCCGACACCAACCCCGGTTCGGTGACATCGCCATGGATCGCGACGAGCCGCTTGCCGGCGTCGCCGTAGCGCGTCTTCAGTGCGTCGAACTTGTCCTGCGAACTGGCCCGTACCAGGGCGTAGACCTTGGCGTCTTCACGCGCCAGCAACTCGCCGATCAGAAACTTGCCGATAAAGCCCGTTGCGCCGGTCACGAAGTAATTCATTCGTGTCCCCCTGGTTGTCGTTTTTGGTGGTGCTCATCTTAGCGGAGCCCCGCCGCCGATGAACTTGCCGCAGCGCGCGTGCCGGCCTGCGTCCACGGCCAAGTCCGTCCATTGCGAACGTACAGAGTAGCGCCAATCGTAATGCCCGGCCGCCGCCGCGCGACGGCTTTACTTGCGCAGCAATTCCGACTCAGGCACCCAGCCGGCATCGGTCGCGGTATCAACCAGCCACCACGGACCTTCCGTGTTGAGCGTGCGCGCCTTGAGCCGCACCAGTGTGCCCGGCGCCAGTTTCTCGGCAACCTCACTTTTCCGCTGCGGATGCAGCAGCAGCACGGTCGGCGCTTTCAGATCGACGGCGTCGCCCTTCTTCAACGATGTGGCGAGGCCCGGCGGCAGATATTCGGGCGGCGTCATCGGCGCCGAGATATTGCGCGCCGTCAGCGGCTTCGGCGCATCACTGCCGCAGGCCGACAGGCACAGCATGGCGACACCAGCCAGCAGCGCATGGGCAATAGGCTGAATCTTGATCTGATACATGTTCCCTTCCTCGACCGGGCGTTGCGTCCGGGCCGCCTTTATAAGGCCATGCTGGTCCGCGGACAATCCATGTCAACGCACGCAGCGTGCCGCAATTCACAGTGGCCGCGGCGCGCAATGGGGTGAAGGGGCAAATCGCGCCGACCGATGGTCCTCGTGCGCGGCACAAATCGCGTTACTTGCGATCCTTGAACTCGTCCATCGAGTGATAGACGCCGAAGATATGATCGGCCATCCAGTCGAACAGGCCGATCGGCAGCAAACCCTTGAGCGCGTTCGACAGGTACACCGTCCACGGCATGATCAGGCGCGGCTTGCCACGCTTCATCGCCCGCCAGACGCGATCGACCACGTACTGCGGCGTCATCACCGGCGTCATCAGCATCGGCTTGGCGCCTTCGAACATGCCGGTCGAAATGTAGGTCGGGCAGACCGTCAGCACTTTCACATGCGCATGGCCGGACTGCTGGAGCTCCAGGCGCAGCGAATCGCTCCAGCCGGTGCAGGCCCACTTCGACGCGCAATAGACGCTCATGCGCGGATTTGAAACCAGACTCGCCGCAGACGAGATATTGACGATGCGGCGTTCGCCACTGCGGTCGGCCAGCATGTCCGGCAAGAACTCCCGCGCGATATACATCGGCGCCAGCGCATTGATCGCCATCGTCATCTCGATATCGCGCTGCGCGTCATGCTCCCAGAAATACTTGCCGCGAATGATGCCGGCGTTGTTGATCAGCACGTCGAGCGTGCCGACCTTGGCGCGCACCTCGGCGGCGGCAGCGGCGATTGCCTCGTATTTGGAAACATCGACGACCTGCGCGATCACCTGCTCGCAATGCGCGCGCAACTCGGCCGCTGTCTTTTCGAGCTCGGTCTCGTTGATGTCCCACAGCACGATGGTGCGCGCACGCTCGCCGGCGGCAAGCTGGCCGTACAGCTTGCCCATGCCCATCGCCGCACCGGTGATCAGCACGTTCTTGCCGTTGACGTTGTTCATGGCCCACCTCGGAATTTTGGGTGGGCGAGTCTAGGCAGGCGTTCTGGCGCCAACAAGCGCCGGTCAGCCGCGCAGGGGCAATCCGTCGGCCAATCGCTCGCGCAGCATCGCCAAGCGCTGCTCGCGTATTGCTTGCGCATATGGCTGCGGCACCTGTCGCCCCCAGACCGGTGCCGGCCAGGCGGGGTCGCCGACGTGCCGGACGATATGGTGCAGGTGCAGCTGCGGCACCATGTTGCCGAGCGCGCCGATATTGAGCTTGTCGCCGACAAACATGTCCATCAATGCCAGACCCAGCGTGCTCGATTCACGCAGCAGCAGCTGTTGGTCAGACAGCGACAGTTCGTAGATCTCGCGCAGCGCTTCGCGGCGCGGCACCAGGATCAACCATGGAAACTGCGCGTCGTTCATCAGCAACACGCGCGACAGCGGCCAGTCGCCCACCGGGAAGGTATCAGCCGCCAGTTGCGGGTGCAGCGTGAATCCTGAGTCCGGCATTTGCGAGATCCTGTCGTCCGGCATTACCCGATATGGGCCCGTTTCCGGTATATACGTCGCTGAGTTGCAATCGTCGCCTCAAACGACGATCAGAAAAATACTTGGGGGAATAGCATCGCATGAAGCGCAGCGCACTCGTGGCCGGCGCGTCGGGGCTGGTTGGGCGCCAGGTCGTCGCTCGTTTGTTGCGTGATCCGGCGTACGCGCAGGTCTGCGTCCTGACGCGCCGGCCGCTCGACATCAAGGATCCGCGCCTGAAAACGCTGATCAGCGATTTTTCCGATCTCGGCGCGCTCGGTACCGCGCTCGCGGCGGACGATATCTATTGCTGCCTGGGCACGACGCTGCGTCGCGCCGGCTCCAAAGCGGCGTTCGCCGATGTCGACGAGCGCATGGTGGTGGATCTGGCGCGCGCGACCGCCGCGGCCGGCGCGCAGCAGTTTCTGGTGGTGTCGGCGATCGGCGCCAACGAGCACGCATTGGCGTTCTACTCGCGCGTGAAGGGGCGAATGGAGAAAACCGTATCGGCCCTCGACTTTGCCGCCGTGCATATTTTTCAACCGTCGCTGCTGCTCGGCGAGCGCAGCGAGCATCGCGCCGGCGAAGCGGTCGCGCAGAAGCTCGCGCCGCTGCTCAGCCGAATCACGCGCGGGCCTTTGCGTCGCTATCAGCCGGTGGCCGCCGACAGCGTCGCCGAGGCGATGCTGCGCCTTGCGCTGCGCGGCGAATCCGGTGTGCATGTCCATCACTTGCCTCTGGACGACAACGAGGCCTGATTCGTACGGTCCATACTTGCGCGTGACACCGCGGCTATGCACCCTGATCGCATCATCATCGGATTCTCGACAACATGAATGCCGCCGACGCCGGCGCCGCCGCCAGCTCTGCCCACAGCAACGACATCCTGATCGCACTGCTGCTGATGTTCGCGGCGGCCAAACTGTTCGCGGAAATCTTCGAGCGGCTCAAGCAACCAGCCGTCGTCGGTGAAATCCTCGCCGGCGTGCTGATCGGCCCCAGCGTTCTCGGCTGGGTCTCGCCGAACGAAATCACGCACACGATGGCCGAGCTCGGTGTGATCTTCCTGTTGTTTTCGGTCGGCCTCGAAACCAAGCCGCGCTCGATCCTGCAGATCGGTGCAACCGCCATGATGGTCGCGGTACTTGGCATTATCGTGCCGTTCATCGCCGGCTGGG
>DATCXY010000309.1:0-9250 GCA_036570585.1 Solimonas sp.
GTACGCCCGACCGCTATAGCGCACCAGATGGTTCCAGATCGCCTCCTGACCGGTCTTCGGAATCGGGAACGGATAGCCGGCGTGGCATCCCTCCATTGACTCGCCGTTGCGCGTCAGCTTCGCGGTCGTCGCGCAGACCTGCGTGTTGTCCGTGACGAACGTCGGAAATGCGACGCTCCGATGCGTCGGATAGACATCGGCGTGGAACGTCGGATAGCGCTCGAGCAAGGCCTTGGTGCCTGCCGTCAAGTTGTCGGCGTACTGCGCCATGTTGCTTTTGTCGATCGTCAGAACCGACTTGTCCGCCGCGTATGGGTCGGCCAACTGGCCGCTGCGCGCTCCGACAGCAGCGGTCTTCTTCAACCCGCCGTCATAGGTGGGGATCGTGCCGTCCTTGTTGCCGGCCATCTCGGCGCCGACTGCGGTCAGGCTCTTGCCGAGTTGCGCAGCGTCCGCTGGACTCACCGCGGCCATGGCGCCGACGCACCAGGTCAGGGCCACGCCGGCACAGGTCAGGGTTTTCAGCAACATCGTCGTCTCTCCTCGGTTGTTACGGTTGTCGCGCCTGCCTGCCCGCGCAGATTGCGGGCGGCTCAGGGGACCGTTTCATTTGGTAGTGGAATTGTTTCGCGCGAGACATCGGGGGGCTTGTCATTTCCCCACTTTGTGTTGTCATTTACAGACAGAGTCAGATTCGGGGAGCCGATGACAATTTCAGACAAGCCGTGCCTGCCGGCCCGCTACTACGCGGGGTACTGCGCCTGGCTGAAAACGATCGGCGTCAACGTCGACGCGCTGTTGCGTGCCTCGCATATCACGCCCGCCGAGCTGGCGGGGCCCGAAGCCATGTTGCATCTCAGCCAGGTCGATGCACTGATCGCGCAGAGCTTCGAAGCCACAGGACGCCCCGACCTCGGCTTTGATTTCGGTCGCCTGATTCGCGTCGGCTCGCATGACATCCTCGGCTACGCGCTGCTCAGCAGCCCGTCACTGGATTACGCCGTGCGGGTCGCCGTGCGCTTCTATCGACTGATGACGCCCACCTTTCGCCTGAACTACCGCCGTGATGCACAGACAGGCGCGTTGGAATTCAATCCGGTCATGCCGATGAAACCGGAGACATTGCGCTTTCATCTGGAAGGGATCGCGGTATCGGTGCACGACCAGATCAAAATGCTGCTTGGCGGCAATGTGCGGCCATACGACTACTACATTTCGCTACCGCAACCGGCCTATTACCAGCGCTATCGGGAAACAGAGCCGGCACGCTGGCATTTCGAGGCGCAGCAGATGCCGGGCATTCGCATCGTGATTGACGCCGATCTCATGGATCGCTCCGCCGCGCTTTCCGATCGCAGCGCACTGGAAATGGCAGAAGCACGTTGCGAGGCTTTGCTTGAACGCGTCGCACGGGAAGAAGGGCTTGCGGCGTGGGTCCTGATGATGTTGACCGAGGCGCGCGATGGGATGCCGACCCTGGACGAACTTGCGCACATTCTGCACATCACCTCGCGCACGCTCGACCGTCGCCTGCAAAGGGAAGGCCAGCAATTTCAGGAGATGACCAAGCGGGTGCGGTTGGAGCGCGCCTTTGAATTACTCGGCACGCAACGAATGAGCGTGACACAGGTCGCTTTGCAGCTCGGCTACCACGACGTTGCCAACTTCACGCGCGCATTCAAGCGCGACAGCGGCATGAGCCCCAGTGAATATCGCAGCAGCAAGGCCGGCCCTGGCGCGGCAGCGTGAAGGGCTGCCGCACTTTCCGGACCAGTGATCGTCACTCGCTGAATGACGTGAGATCTTGCGGCGTGATGCCGTGCGTCTTGCAGTGATCAAGATATCGCTGCATGCCGGTCTTCCAGTTCTCGATGGCAATGACCTTGTTGTCGGCATCGAGATAGACCAGATCGCCGACGATGATGTTGAGTGCCAGCACTTCACCGCCTTCCGCCAGCGCCTGCGGCGTGTGCTCGGATGCCGCAGTCTCGAAGACGACACTGCCTGGCCCCGCAATCCAGTCGTGCTCGACGTACTTCCATTTGCCGGTAATCGTGTAGACGATCACCGTTCCGGAATGATGATGTCGCGGCATCTGCATGTCGCCCGGTGATTTGAGCATGACGATCATTTCGCCGCGCACTGGATCGAGCTTGATGTACTTGAGCAGGACATCGGGACTGTAGGGCAAAAAAGGAACCCAGGGCAGCGCTTCGACGTCGATGCAGCCGGTAGTGATGCTTTCGTAGTTCATGGTGACTCCTCGTTGAAATCGGTGGTGTGTCGTGGCGTGACGGTCGGGCCAATAATGGTTTGGCGCCGGATGAACCCGGCGTGACGCGGCTGTTGCAGCACGTTGCCGACATCCCATTGACATGGCGCCGATCGTGTTTGCGCACCGTGTCCGGCGTCGTTCACCAACACCAAGCTGGCCCGCATCTGCCGTGCGACGGCTTGCGCGCGCGGCGTATCCCGGCACCAGATTCGGCACACGGAACCTGTGGTGTTCCGGTTCACGATGGCGATCGCTTCGTGCTCATCGCGATACGCCATGATCGTCAACAGTGGACCCACTTCGTCGAAACGGGTCTCGTGCATGAGGCCATGGCGGGCACTGAAGACCGTCGGTCGCACGTAGTAGCCCTGATCGAGCCCGCGCGGACGGCCGAGGCCGCCAGCCAGCAGGTCCGCCCCTTGCGAGATTCGGGTCGCGATCATTTCCTGCACGCGCTGCAATTGATCGGCACTGGAGACCGGGCCCATCGTGGTTCGCGCATCGAGTGGATCGCCAACGATCAGTCGGTGCGTGGCATCCGCCGCAATCGCCTGTGCTTCCTTGAGCTTCGCAATCGGCACCAGCAGGCGCGCACACGCGGCCACGCCATGGGCACCCGCCTGCATCGCCGCCTGCACGCTTCGTGTGATATCTGGATCGCTGACATCGTCATCGAGCATCACCTCGACCGACATGCGGCGGAGCGTGAGCGAAAGCGGCTTGATCGCGCCGGAAACTTCCCGGGCGACACGTCCCGCCGCAGCATGTGAGCCGATGAACGAGACCCGGTCGATGAGCGGATGCGCCGTGAGCTGCGCCCCGGTTTCGGTGCCACTGCCGAATACAAGATTGATGATGCCGGCGGGAACGCCCGCCTGATGCACGATTTCCGCGATCAGGCGCGCAGACAGCGGCGCACGGCTTGATGGTTTGATCACCGCCGTGCAGCCCGCCAGCATCGCCGAGACGAGACTGCAGAGGATGTGCGCGACGGCATCGTGCCGCGGGGTGATCAACGCATAGACACCGGCCGGCCGGTCGACGAATGTACTGCCGTGCACGTCGGGATCGGAGTTCTCGGGGTTCGGCGATGTTCCGACAGCCTGAAGATGCCGCAGACCCTCACGTGCCTGCAATCGCTTTGCTGACTGTTCGTACGGCGCGCCGATTTCCGTCGTGATGGCCAGCGCCACTTCGTCGAAGCGTCGTTCGTATTCGCCCGCGATCCTTTGGATCAGGCGGACTCGCTCCTTGCGCGTCGTATCGGCATAGCCGGGAAATGCCCGCTGCGCTGCCCGAACCGCCGCCTCGATGTCACGATGTCCCGCCGCGCGGAAGATCGCCACCGGCTGTTCGGTTGCAGGATTGATCAGCGGGCGCGACCAAGCCGCGCCACGAGTGGAGCGCCAGCGACCGTCGATATATTGTTCGTTGAACGTACGCATCTTCAGGCGTCGGGATGATCGCTACCGGACCGTCACGTACGTTCCGTGCTTGAACCCGGCAAGCAGTAGTCGTGCAAGCGTTCACGGAGCATCAGCTTGCTGATCTTGCCGGTCGCGGTGTGCGGCAGATCGGCGACGAAGATCACGTCATCAGGGGTCGACCATTTCGCGATCCGCCCGCTGTAGAGGGCCAGAATGTCTGCGCGGCTGACGTCGCGACCGGTTTTTTTCACCGCGACGATCACCGGGCGTTCGTCCCATTTCGGATGCTTCACGCCGATCACCGCAACCTCGGCGATTGCCGGATGCGCCATCGCAATATTTTCAAGCTCGATCGAACTGATCCATTCGCCACCGGACTTGATCACGTCCTTGCTGCGATCCGTGATCTGCAGAAAGCCGTCACCGTCGAGATGCGCAACGTCGCCGGTCGGGAACCAGCCATCCTGCAAAGGGTCGTTGTCATGACGGAAATAGCGATCGACCACCCAGTGGCCGCGTACCAGCAGATCGCCAGTCGTTGCGCCGTCGCGCGGCAGTTCACGGCCGACGTCATCAACCGTCTTCAGATCGATGCCGAACGGTGGCCTGCCCTGCTTCGCCGCCAAATTGGCTTGGGCGTCGGCATCAAGCGAAAGATGCTGGGCCTTGAGTGTGTTGACGGTGCCCAGTGGCGACAACTCGGTCATGCCCCAGGCGTGCTGAAGCTCGACGCCGTATTGCGTCGCGAATGCTTGCATCAGCGCCGGGGGACAGGCGGCGCCGCCGACGATCATGCGTTTGACCGATGAAATCTTGGCGCCGGTGCTCTGCAGATGTTGCAGCAGCCCGAGCCACACGGTCGGCACACCCGCAGCGAACGTGACGTGCTCGTCTTCGAGCAACTCGTGCAGGCTGACGCCATCGAGCGCGGGGCCGGGAAACACGAGTTTGGCGCCAACCATCGCTGAGGTGTAAGGCAGGCCCCAGGCGTTGACGTGAAACATCGGCACGACCGGCAAGACCACGTCGCGGGCGGACAGATTCATCAGATCCGGCAACGCGCTCGCGAACGCATGCATCAATGTCGATCGATGCGAATACAGCACGCCCTTGGGGTTTCCCGTCGTGCCCGAGGTGTAGCAGAGCGTCGCCGCAGTATTTTCATCGAGCGCTGGCCACTCGTAATCATCGGCTTCCGCGGCGACGAGTTCCTCGTAGCACAAGGGCTCGACCGCACTGAGCGTGGGCATATGTGTGCGATCACACATCGCAACCCAGTGACGCACGGTCGGACAGCGCGGCGCCAGCTGTTCGACCAGCGCGGCGAAACTCAGATCAAAAAACATCACGCTGTCTTCAGCGTGATTGACGATCCACTCAAGCTGTTCGGCGTACAAGCGCGGGTTGACGGTATGCGTGACCGCGCCGATCCCGGAGATCGCGTAGTACAGCTCGAAGTGCCGGTAGCCATTCCATGCCAGCGTCCCGACCCTGTCAGCGCTGCGTACACCGAGCCGATTGAGTGCGCGTGCCAACCGGCGGCTGCGGTTTGCCGCATCGGCATAGCGGTAGCGATGAATGGGCCCTTCGATCGTGCGCGAGACGATCTGCGTATCCGCGTGATAGCGCTGTGCGTGCACCAGCAGCGATGACACGTTCAGCGGCAGACTCATCATTTGTCCGAGCATCGTCGACGCCTCAGGCTGCCCGCACATGGCCGGCCGGCGATGTTTCATCGCCGGACAAGCCATAGGCAGCTTCGAGTTCGATCAGCGCATCACCCATATAAATCGCGAGATGCTGCATGTGCGGCAGCGAATCGCGGCAGCCAGTGAAGCCGAAATTCAAGGTGTTGATATAGCTGGTGCAGGTGATGTTCAGCGCCTGCCCGTCGAACGGATTCGAGACCGGATACATCGCCTCAAGGCGCGCGCCCTGCAGGTACAGCGGCTGTTTCGGGCCCGGCACATTCGACACCGAGACGCTGAAGTAAGGACGCGTATGACCGGACAGACCGGACAGCAGCTGCGTCATGAACGGCGCGAGAATCACACTGCTGTACTGCGCAATCGACGCGCTGGACATGCCATGCAGATGAGCCTTGGCACGAACGGTGGCATTGCGGATGCTCTCCAGACGCAGCCGTGGATCGGCGATGTCGGTGCCGATCGCGGCCAGCATCATGGTGACCGCATTGCCGCCTGACACATCATTTGCCGGACGCACGCTGACCGGGATACCGGCGACCAGGGGGCGTCCCGGCAACGCGTTGGCATCCTTCAGGAAGCGCCGCAATGCGGCCCCGCATAACGCCAACACGACGTCGTTGAGCGTCGCCTCTGCTGCGCGACCCACCGCTTTGAGCCGGGCGATGTCGCACTGATGCGTCGCGAAACGCCGCTCGCCACCGATTGGCACATTGAGCACCGACCGCGGCGCCACGTACGGCGCCGTGAGCGCCGGATCGCCGGCAAGGCCGGAAAGCGCGACTTTGCCGACGGCCCGCAAGGTGTTCGGTATCGCCCGCAGTTGTTCACGCACGGCCGTCGCGATGTCGGCGGCCGGCGCGACCGCCACAGACGGCTTGTCCGGCGCGGTCGCCCAGAACGGCGACGTTCTCGATTCCGGAGCCTTGGCCAGTGACTGCGTCAGCAGGCGCATGGTCGTGACGCCGTCCGCGAGCGCGTGATGAATCTTCGTGTAGATCGCAAAGCGATGGTTTTCGAGCCCTTCGATCACGTGGCATTCCCACAAGGGCCGACGGCGATTGAGGCGATGGCTATGAAGCCGGGAGACCAGTTGCCCGAGTTCCCGCTCGCCGCCCGGTCGCGGCAGCGCGTGATGTCGAACGTGGTAGTCCATGTCGACATCGCGATCGGTCGCCAAGCTTGGCAATAGCCGGCTCAACACGGAGCGCTTCAGCTTCAGATTCCACGGCGCCGCCAGATCGCGCGTGCTGCGCATCTCGACAACCAATTGCCGCAGGAAGTCGTCTGAGGATTCGCCCGACAGCGAAAAAATCTGCAGACCCGCAACATGCGCGAGCATGGACGGCGATTCCAGATGCAGGAACATCGCATCCATCGGAGCGAGGAAGTGGGCCATGAGATCGGTCTCAACGTCGACAGGACCCGACGATGATCACCAGACCATCTCGCTCGTACTTGTCATTTAGGCGCTTTGACTTGTCATTCTCAGACAATGGCCCCGCAGCGCTCGGCTACTCGAACACCCGCCCATGCGCTGGAACAAGTGAGGAATGCCGAGTGCCGGGCCGGCCGCAATCACTCGATCCGCGGTAGAGACTGCGCAGAAGTCGACGACCGGAACATGCTGTCGCGCGAGAAAATCGCCGGGCTGCGGCTTCGCGGTTGAGGCCGCCGCACTCGGTCGGTTGTGAAGCCTGGCGAGCGCCGCATGCAGCGCCATTCCTAGGGAAACGACACTCCGCAAGCCACGATCGAGGCCTCGTCAGGCTGCTTTCGGGGGGCCCTCTTCGCCCCTAGGAGCCCCCTAGGGAAAAAATATTACGAAAAACGATGGCATCCAGCTATCACTTACCGCTACGATACAGCGCCCATCGTGGGCTTTCAGCGTGGAGACTGTTAATGGCGAAGGCGATTGCGAAGAAGGCGGCCAAGAAGGCGCCTGCTAAAAAGGCTGCCAAGAAGGCACCGGTGAAGAAGGTCGCAGCAAAGAAGGCCGCACCGAAGAAGGTGGCGACCAAGAAGGTGGCAAAGAAAGCAGTCAAGAAAAGCGCTCGCAAGCCAAGCGCTGCGCTGATGAAGCCGATGACGCCGAGCGCGACGCTCGCGGAGATCGTGGGGACCAAGGCCATTCCGCGTGGCCAGATCACCAAGAACCTCTGGGCGTACATCAAGAAGCACAATCTGCAGGACCAGAAGAACCGGCGCCAGATCAATGCCGACGACAAGCTGAAGAAGGTTTTCGGCGGCAAGTCCAGCGTCAACATGTTCGAAATGACCAAGCTGGTAAGCAAGCACATCAGCTGATGCCGGTCCGAAGCAGCGGCGCAGGTGAAATACCTGCGCCGCTCTTTTTTTGCCCGCGATAAAGTGATGCAGCGCGGCCCATGCTTTCGGAGAACCACAATGCAGGTCACTGGCAATATCAGCTTCATCATCGCGTCGCAGACCGCCGATGAAGTCTGCGGCGAGATGCCTGTGCAGTCCGGCATCCTCAATCCATTCGGCGTCGCACATGCCGGCGCGATTCTGTGGTTCGCCGATGTTTGCGCGACCGTGCTGGCGTTCGGCAAGGCCGAGATCCAGGCCGGTGCCAGCGGCTTTCCGTTGGCGATCAACCTCAGCGCTGCGTTGCTCGGCAATCAGAAGGACGGCACGTTTCGCGCCCGCTCTGTGTTCGTGAAGCGTGGGCGTCAGCTCAGCATAGTCCGCACCACCGTCACCGGTGACGGCGATCGCCTCATCGCCGATGTGACGACCAGCCATATCCCGGCGCGCTGACACCGCGTGGTGTTTCAGCGTTTACCGCATGTCAGCCTCGCGTGGCGGGAACGGATCGCGAGGTTCAATCGTTCGATGCGCGGTTTGCCACCATGTCGGCTTCGATCAGGCGTGTCGCCGCCCCGGCCCCTTCCCGCTCTGCGCTGCGGATCGCCGCGATGATCAGGCATCGCAGGTTCTGCGGCGGCCGGCTTTGTGACAGCACGGCGTTCAATGCATGTTCGAGCCGCGGCCCGAATCGATCGTCGTCGGCTGCCAAGGGCGTTTGCGTCGTGCCGCCCGATGTTTGCCCTGCGCCGGGTGAACGACTCGCTTCTGGCTGATCACGATGCCCGGCTGCAGGTTTCTGCGGTTTGATGAACAGCGTCTGCACTTCGGGGTGCCGATCCCGAATACGCGCCTCGAGCCGCGCAACGCAACGTTCGATCTGCGAGGTCGTCAGCTCGTCGCGGAATTCGGCGCTCAGCGCGACGATCACATGCTCCGGCCCGAGCTGCGTGGTCATGACGTCATTCACGGTGTCGATCTCGTCCTGCATTTCGACGATCTTCCGCACTGAGGATTCGACTCGCGGGTGCGCGGCCTCGCCGACCAGGAGATCCATGCTTTCGCGCGCTAGGAATGCGGCCGCGGCCGCCAGCAGCACGCCGATCGCCAGCGAAGCCACCCCGTCCAGCGCCGGCATCTGCAACCAGTGCGACAACGACACGCCGATGAACGCGAACAGCAGGCCGAGCAATGCGGCGCTGTCTTCGAACAGCACCGTGAACGTGCTCGGATCCTTGCTTTCGCGCGCCGCCTGCAGATAGCCACGATGCCCCTTGATGCGCCGGAACTCGGTCAGTGCCAGCCGCCAGGAAATCGCCTCGAACACGAACGAGATTGCCAGCACCGCGTAAACGATTTTGATGTCGCTCAACAGCACCGGATCAATCAGATGCGAAATGCCTTCGTAGATCGACACGCCGGCCCACAGCGCGAAGATCAGCAATGCGACGATGAACGTCCAGAAGTACAGTTCGCGCGCATGACCCAAGGGATGCCTGCGATCTGCCGGTAGC
>DATCXY010000310.1:0-2836 GCA_036570585.1 Solimonas sp.
CATCCGGTCTGCCGGCGCTGGCCGACGACTCCGGTCTCGAAGTCGCGGCGCTCGGCGGCGCGCCCGGCGTGCGTTCGGCGCGCTTCGCCGGCGAGCCTTCATCCGATTCCGCCAATAACGAAAAGCTGCTGGCCGAGCTGCGCGGCAAAACCGGCGAGGCACGCCTGGCTCGTTTCGTCAGCGCGCTGACGCTGTTGCGCCACGCCGACGATCCGGTGCCGCTGATTGCGCTCGGCTACTGGAACGGCCGCATTCTCGAAGCGCCGCGTGGCGCCAACGGTTTCGGCTACGACCCTCTGTTTTTCGTTCCCGAGCACGGCTGCAGCTCCGCCGAACTCGCACCTGACGTCAAGAACCGCATTTCGCATCGCGCGCGCGCCAGTGCCGAGTTGCTGCGGCAGTTGGGCGGCGAATGAACACGCGCGTTGGCGCAGCGGCCGCGGCACTTCCACTTGCAGCCGTCATCGCGAGGCTGCGCAGCGGCCGTGTCGATCCAGACACTCGGCTCGCACAATCCGCACTGGACTGCTTCGTCGCCTACGGCTCCTCGCAATGACGGAATGGAAACATCGTGGCGTTACCGGAAATGCAACGGACGAGTCCGATCCCCCGATCCCGTTGTCACTCTATCTGCACTTCCCGTGGTGCGTGCAGAAGTGCCCGTACTGCGACTTCAACTCGCACGCGGTGCGCGGCGACATGCCGGAAGACGCTTACGTCGAGGCTTTGCTGCGCGATCTCGATTTTGAATTGCGTGATGCGCCGGAGACTCGTCCGCTCGTCTCCATCTTCATGGGCGGCGGCACACCGAGCCTGTTCTCGGATCGCGCAATCGGCCGCGTGCTTGAGCGCGTTCAGAAACGCGTGAACTTCGCGCCCGACATCGAGATCACGCTGGAAGCCAATCCCGGTACGGCCGAAGCCGCGCACTTTGCCGGCTACGTCGCGGCCGGCGTCAATCGCCTGTCGATCGGCGTGCAGAGCCTCGACAACGCGCAGCTCAAGCGGCTCGGCCGCATTCACGATCGCGATGAAGTGTTCCGCGCCTATGACATGGCGCGCGCGGCCGGCTTTGCCAACATCAACCTCGATCTGATGTTCGCACTGCCGCAGCAGACGCTGACCGGTGCCGCGGCCGATCTGCGCGGCGCACTGGCGCTGGCGCCGGAGCATCTGTCGTACTACCAGCTGACGCTGGAGCCGAATACCGAGTTTGGCGCGCGGCCCCCGGTGCTGCCGGACGATGAACTGGCCTGGGATATTCAGGAGCAGGGCCAGGCCCTGCTCGCGGTCAATGGGTATGCGCAGTACGAAGTCTCGGCCTACGCGCAGCCGGGCCGGCCGGCGCAGCACAATCTCAATTACTGGCAGTTCGGCGACTACCTCGGGATCGGCGCCGGCGCGCATGGCAAGCGCAGCGGCGCCAGCGGCATCCGGCGTCGCGCACGCAGCAAGCATCCACGCGCGTATCTGGAACATGCCGGCACGGTGAAGGCGATTCAGGAGGATCGGACGGTCAGCCGGGATGAACTCCCGTTCGAATTCCTGATGAATGCGCTGCGTCTCAACGATGGCTTTGCCGTTCGCGATTACGCCGCGCGTACCGGGCTGGATTGGTCACAACTGGCCGCTGCGCAGACGGCACGTGAACGCGGATTGATCGCCGAGCAGGGCGGCCATGTGCGCCCGACCGAACTCGGCCATCGCCATCTCAACGGTCTGCTGACATTATTCCTTTAAGGCAACGCTACGTCAGAGTTTCCTTTAAGCGCGCCGTCAGCCCCGTCAGCGCGCAATGGCGGACGTTTCAGCCAAGCGAGGAATCATGCTTCAGGAAGTCACCGTGACCTGCCCGGCCTGCTGGGAAGAGATCGTGCTCGACATCGACCTGTCGGCCGGCGACGAGCAGCAATACGCAGAGGATTGCTCGGTCTGCTGCCGGCCGATGACCGTGCGCGTCGAAGTCAGCGTCGACGGCGAAAGCTGTCAGGTCCATGTCGAACCGGAGAGTGACTGATGGACGAAGTGAGCGAGATGACCGTCGGCAATGTCGCCGCCACGCCGCCGCCGGTGCGTTACGTCGGTTTCTGGGCGCGGGTGTTTGCGAGCATCGTCGATTCGATCGTCGTGCTGTTCGTGCTGGTGCCGATGGCGATCGTGCTGAACCTGCTTGGCATCGGCGTCGCCGAAGGCGATCCGTACGCGCAGACCATCGTGCAGATCCTGTCCGGTGCGGTGATCGTGCTGTTCTGGATCGCACGCATGGCAACGCCCGGCAAGATGATCATCGACGCGGTGATCGTCGATGCAAAGACCTTCGGCAAGCCAAGCTGGAAGCAATATGTCGGCCGCTATCTGGCGTACTTCGTGTCGATCATTCCGCTGTTTCTCGGCCTGATCTGGGTGGCGTTCGACCGCCGCAAGCAGGGCTGGCACGACAAGCTCGCCGGTACCGTGGTGGTGCGCCGGCCGGCGTCGCTGCCGCAACCGCCGATCTGAGGTCCGGAAACCCCGCGCTTGCGGCGACCGGCCCGCTTCATTACAATTCGCGCCCTTTCGCGCTTTTCGTCACAGGTTTTCCCATGAGAGACGGCATCCATCCCGAGTATCGCCCGGTCGCATTCAAGGACGGTTCCGCAGATCACGTGTTCATCATCCGTTCGACGGTGAAGACGAAGGACAAGCTGACGGTCGACGGCGTCGAGTATCCGGCCGTGCTGCTCGATACCTCCAGCCAGTCGCACCCGTTCTACACGGGCAAGCAGAAGGTCATCGACACCGGTGGTCGCGTCGGCAAGTTCAACGCACGCTACGGCGCCAAGAAGTAAGCGAACAC
>DATCXY010000311.1:0-7626 GCA_036570585.1 Solimonas sp.
CCGACGAGATCGTCACCAGCGCGCCGATCAAGAGGCCCGCGACCACCGTCAGCGGTCGTTGCACGCGCAGTAATGCGTCGTCGCCCACTGTCAGGCCTCCCCGCGCGAGCAGCCGGCCGATCGGCTCCTGCAGCAGCGTGAAGCTGGCGGTGAGGATGATCGCGGCCGCCAGCACCATCTGGATCAGATGGTCGAGTGCGGGGCCGCTGTCGAGGCGGCGCAGCAGCAGCAGGGTAATCACCGTCGCTGGCAGGCTGCCGGCTGACAGCCAGCCGACCAGTTTCCAGTCGACACTGCCGTTGCGTCCATGCAGCGTGACCCCGAACGCCTTGCTGATGCTCGCGTACAGGAGATCGGTACCGACCGCGATCGCCGGTTTGATGCCGCAGAACAGGATCAGGATCGGCGTCATCAGCGAGCCGCCGCCAACGCCGGTCGCACCGACGGCGGTGCCCACCACCAGGCCGGCAAGGATAAAGCCGAGTTCTTGCATGTCTTATTATCTGGATGGAATGTCTTGAGACGTCCGCATCGCAAGGGCGCCCACTATAATTTTCGCAAGCTTGTGCATACGGACGATCAATGAAGCTGCGCCAGTTGCATTACATCTACGAAGTGACCAAACGCGGCCTCAACGTCACCGCGGCCGCCGACGCACTGTTCACCTCGCAACCTGGCGTCAGCAAGCAGATCCGGCTGCTGGAGGAAGAACTCGGCGTCGATATTTTCGTGCGCAACGGCAAGCATCTGTCCGAAGTGACGCCGGCCGGCCAACGCATTCTCGACTGTACCCAGCGCCTGCTCGGTGAAGTCGAGAACATCCGGCGCGTTGCCGACGAATTCCACGACGCCGACCGCGGTGATCTGGCGATTGCCACCACGCATACGCAGGCCCGCTACGCGCTGCCGCCGATCATTCACGCTTTCCGTCAACGCTATGAAAACGTCAGCCTGCACCTGCATCAGGGCTCGCCGCCGCAGATCGCGCAGATGGCGGCCGAAGGTGCAGCCGACTTCGCGATCGCGACCGAAGCCATGCACCATTTCGAGACGCTGGTCATGTTGCCCTGCTATCACTGGAACCGTTCCGTACTGGTGCGACCGGATCACCCGCTCGCCACAAAATCCAAGTTGTCGCTGGAAGACCTCGCCGCCCAGCCGATCATTACCTACACCTTCGGCTTCACCGGCCGCTCGCGGCTCGACCAAGCGTTCGCCGCACACGGCCTGAAGGCCAACGTCGTGCTGACCGCGGTCGACGCCGACGTCATCAAGACTTACGTCCGCCTCGGCATGGGCGTCGGCATCGTCGCCAGCATGGCCTACGATGCCAGCAATGACGGCGACCTCATCTCCCTGCCCGCCGATCATCTGTTCGAAGGCAGCATCACGCACATCGGCTTTCGCCGCAGCCTGTTCCTGCGCGGCTACATGTACGAGTTCCTGCGCCTGTTTGCACCGCATCTGACACAGGACGTCGTCGACGAAATCGCCGCGATCGCCGACCCCGAACAACGTCAGAAGCGGTCGCTAGCGTTGATCAGCCAGCTGCCCGAAGCAAAATAATCATTCGGCATGAGCTTAGAACTGGCGAAAGCCATCATGGATCGAGAGAAAGCCGGATAATGGCAACCCCGCGCCGGTAACCGCCATGTACAAGTACGACTCCTACGATCAGAAGCTTGTCGACGAACGCGTCGCACAGTATCGCGATCAGACTCAGCGGTTTCTCGCCGGCGAGATTCCTGACGACGAGTTTCGCGCGCTGCGTCTGCGTAACGGTCTCTACATTCAGCGCTTCGCACCAATGCTGCGGATCTCGATTCCGTACGGCCTGCTTGCCAGCCGCCAATTGCGGATGCTGGGCCACATTGCTCGCACGTACGACAAGGGCTTCGGTCATTTCACGACGCGACAGAACATGCAATTCCACTGGCCCAAGCTCGAACAGGTGCCGGACATCCTCGCCGAGCTGGCGACCGTGCAGATGCATTCGATCCAGACATCCGGCAATTGCATTCGCAATGTGACCTCGGATCATCTCGCCGGCGTCGCGCACGATGAGCTTGTCGATCCACGTCCGTATTGCGAGATCGCCCGGCAATGGGCGACGTTCCATCCGGAATTCAACTGGCTGCCACGCAAGTTCAAACTTGCGTTTTCGGCGACGACCGGCGATCGCGCCGCCACCCGCACGCATGACATCGGCATTCACATCGTCCGCAACGAACGGGGCGAACTCGGCTATACGATGTACGTCGGCGGTGGCTTGGGCCGCATGCCGATGCTGGGACACAAGATCCGCGATTTCCTGCCGGAACTTGATCTGCTGTCGTATCTCGAAGCGATCCTGCGCATCTACAACCGTCTCGGCCGCCGCGACAACATCCATCGTGCGCGCATCAAGGTGCTGGTCAAGGAAACCGGTCCGGAGAAGTTCGCCGAGATGGTCGAGGCCGAATGGGAGCAGATTCGTCATGGCGAGCTGCGCCTTCAGCAAACCGACATCGACATCATCAAGTCGCATTTCGATCAGCACGCTTACGACCGCAATGCGGTCAACGATCGCAGTTACGAGGCCTGTCTCGCCACCGATCCGGCGTTCTCTGCGTTCGTCAAACGCAATGTGCGGCTGCACCGCGAAGACGGCTACCGGATCGTATTTGCGTCACTCAAGCCGGTCGGCGGCGTAACGGGCGACATCTCTGCCGAACAGCTCGACGTGATGGCGGATCTCGCCGATCGCTACAGCTTCGACGAGGCACGTGTGACGCATGATCAGAACATCGTGCTCGGCGATGTTCGCAAGGAAGACGTCTACACCGTCTGGAAGACGCTGGCCGAACATGGCTTGGCGACACCGAACATCGGCTTGCTGACCGACCTGATCTGCTGCCCGGGTCTCGATTACTGCTCGCTCGCCAATGCCGGCTCGATTGGCGTGTCGCAGGACATCGCCGATCGCTTCGAGTCGCTCGACTACCTCTACGATATCGGCGAGATCAAGATCAAAATGTCCGGCTGCATGAATGGCTGCGGTCATCACAGCGTTGGCCATATCGGCATTCTGGGCGTCGACAAGCACGGCGAGGAGTGGTACCAGGTCACGCTCGGCGGGTCTGCCGAAAACGACGCCAGCCTTGGCGATCGCACCGGTCCGGCAATCAGTCGCGCCGATATCGCCGCTGCCATCGAACGCATCATCGGTGTCTACATGGACGAACGCAGGTCGGAGGACGAGACCTTCCTGGAGTGCTATCGACGCGTCGGTATGCCACCGTTCA
This sequence comes from Solimonas sp., assembly GCA_036570585.1. GTDB lineage: Bacteria > Pseudomonadota > Gammaproteobacteria > Nevskiales > Nevskiaceae > Solimonas. The sequence continues at coordinate 3,285 of DATCXY010000311.1, forward strand.
AAGCGCGCATTTATGCCGCCGAAGAAGTCCCGGCATGAGCGTGCTCATCCGCAATGCGCGGGCCGAAGCCGACGACTATGGCGAATTGCCCGACGGTGCCAATGAAGCGGGTCCGACCCGACGTGTGATCGTACCCTTGGAACGTTGGCAGGCTGAGCGTGAGTCGCTGCTGTCCCGTTTCGACGCCGTCGGTGTGCGCCTGCTCAATACCACCGATCTTCCGACGGTTTGGGAGCACATCGCTGATCGTCCCCTGATCGAACTCGACTTCCCCACTTTCGGGGACGGCCGCGCCTACAGCCAGGCACGTCTGCTCCGCGAGCGGTATGGCTTTACCGGCGAGATTCGCGCACGCGGCAAGGCCGTGGTTCGCGATCACATGCTGAGCATGACGCGCGCCGGCATCAACAGCTTCGTGTTGCGTGACGATCAGATTGCCGAGGTGTGCCTCGCCGCGCTCAACGACTTCGACCTCGCCTACCAGCACGCCGTTGATGCCTTGCCGATCGTCGCAAAGATGCGTCGCCGCGCGCAGCCCACAAGCGCCGAAAAACAAGTCGATGCCGCCGCGAGAGAATGAAGGTGCGCTGAACAAAATGCCTGCTGTAATCGCCTGTAAAACCTTGTGTTTATAAAGGTGAGCTAATAGAGTATTGCGAGGTAACGCAAGGATCATCACGTGTGCGGTACGAGCCAACCAAAGGGGAATCATGGTATGAAGGCAAAAAATAAGGCAGTTCTGGTTTCGGGCGCACTGATGTTGGCGAGCGCACCAGCCTGGGCTCAGAACACGGCAGCGAGCGTCGCGGCCAGCGACATGAAGGGATTTGCAGCACCCGCACTGAATGCACCGGTCGCATTCGGCGCAAGCTGGGGCGGCGTCGGTGTCGGTATCGGCGGACAGACCTGCGATTGCAACAAGGACGACGCAGATGGCGCAGCGGCCATCGTGTTCGGCCTCGGCGACGCCGACAAGTATGCAGGTCTCGAAGTCGCCGCCGTCTCCGGCGCATTGTTCGGCAGCCACGGCAGCAAGGACAGCTTCGGCGAAAGCGGTTCGATCGGTCTGAAGCTGCACACCAACGTCCCGGGCTATGCCTCGTTCGCGGTTGGCGTCGACGGGACCGGTCGCTGGGGCAGCAAATCGTATACGCACGCGAGCAGCTCGAGCGTCTATGCAGTGGCGACCAAGATGGTGCCAGTCGGTCAGTTTGCGACCGTGCTGAACATCGGCATTGGCGACGGCATCTACAACGGCCCGAACGATTCAGGCGCCAACGTCTTCGGTTCGGCAGCGTTCTACTTCACGCAGCAGATTTCGTTGCTCGCCGAGTACACCGGACGCTTCACGAACGCGGCGCTTTCCGTCGCGCCATTCCGTTCGTTCCCGCTGACCGTCACACTCGGCGCGACCAATCTCGGCGAGCGTTATGGTGGCGACGTCGAATTTGCCGGCACCGTCGGCTACGGCTTCAATTTCAACTGAGATCCACGATCTTCAGGAGTTTAAAAATGCAAAAGCACATCGTTTTGAAGTTGCTCGCCGGTTCGGCACTGGCCCTCTCGTCGACAGCATTTGCGGCATCGTCGGGCTCGGGCAGTTCGGGTAGCGCCGGTCTCGGCATCGATACGGGCCTCGGTGGCTCGATCTCCGCCGTCGTTCCAGGCGTCAGCGTTTCGAATTCTGGCAAGCCGGGAATGGGCGGGCCGATTCAGGGCGTGGCTGACCTCAATGCCAAAAAGCAGGATTCAAAGGGCAAGTAGTCGCCACTCGAGCATGAATAAAAATGCCCCCGGATTCCGGGGGCATTTTTTTGTCCGGCATTCGTGCCGGAAGCACGCAAGCCATGGGCAACGTTCAGTCGCTAAATGCAGCATCCCGCAGCTTTCCACCCGCTGCGGCGGCGCTGACTTTCCGCAGTCCCGGCGTGTCGTTTACGACCATCTGCTGCCGCGGACGGTAGCCTTTGAAATAGCCCTCGATCCCGCTGAGGATGCCGCTTGCGAGCTTGTTCTGGTAGGCATTGCTGGCCAGCAGCTTCTCTTCACGCGGATTGGTGATGAATGCGGTTTCGACCAGCACCGACGGAATATCTGGCGCTTTCAGCACCACGAACGCCGCTTGCTGGACGTCATGCCGCTGCAGGGTATTGATGCCGCCCATCGAATGCAGAATGCGCGTACCAACATCGAAGCTGGCTTCCATCGTCGCGTTCTGTGACAAATCGAGCAGTACGGTCGCCAGATCACTGTCCTTGCCCTGCAGTTCAACGCCACCGACCAGATCGGCGGCATTCTCGCGATTTGCCAGCCACCGCGCTTGTTCGGTATTGACGCCGCGATCGCTAAGCACGTACACGGCCGAGCCGTGCATCTCGCTTTTGGTGAACGCATTGCAGTGGATCGAGACGAACATGTCAGCCTGCTGCTTGCGTGCGATCTCCACGCGCTGACGCAAGCCGACGTAATAGTCGCCATCGCGCGTCAATACTGCGCGCATGTTGGGCTGGGTGTTGATCAATAGCGCCAACTTTCGGGCAATGGCGAGCGAGACATCCTTTTCCTGCAAGCCGGACTTGCCATGCGCACCAGGATCTTCGCCGCCGTGGCCGGCATCGACCGCGATGATGATGGGTTTGTCTTGCAGGCGACCCACGCCGGGCACCGTCGGCGTCGCCACCGGCGCGGCCGATTTCGAAACGACAGACGCGACAGCAGTGACCGGATCGATCGCAGCCGCACTTGCCGGGGCAAGATCAATGACGACGCGATTGCCGTAATCGCTGGTGGGCGCCAGATCGAATGCCGTCGCCTTCACGGGTTGCCCAACGTCGAGAACGATGCGAATGCCGTCGCCACGGGCGCCAGCCCGGACGGTCTTGACCAAGCCTTTGGGTTCAGCCTTGTCGGCCTTTTTTATCGCATCGGCATTCATGTCATCCAGATCGATAACCACTCGATCCGGGTTGCCCAAGGTAAATACATGGGATTTTGCCGCAGCGCTGACATCCAGCACGATTCGCGTGGAATCCGGGGCATCCCAGAGACGCACATCGCGCAATTCTGCCGCGTGCACGAGCGGCATGATCAACAACAGACTTAGCCCGACTCCCCAGCGCATGATCTTTCCCGGAGGAAAACTTGGCAGGACAGTAGCTCAATCCGATCTTTCATGCAAACTTATATCGCTCAAACAGCGAGATAGAGCATGTATTTAAGGTCAGATCTACGATCTGCCGAGGAGTGCCCGCTCAAGCACCGAAGAAAGGACTTCGTAGTCGGCGTCCGGCAGGGCCTCACGCTGCAGCGTGAGACGACGCCCGCTGCCACGAATAGCCAGCGACAGCCCGAGCGTCGGAGCTGGCAGATAGCCCTGCCCATGTTCCGGCCATTCAATGATCCACCATGAATGGTCCGGACTGAAGTCGCGCAGTCCAAGGCCTTCGAATTCATCAGGATCGCGCAAGCGATACAGATCCATGTGCAGCACGACACGACCATCGCACTCGTAAGGCTCCACCAGCGTATAGCTGGGACTGCGCACCGCACCCTGCACACCCCAGGCATGCAGCAGGCCGCGCGCCAGGCTGGTTTTTCCAGCACCGAGATCACCGGACAAGAACAGCACCCCACCCGTTCGCGAGGCCATCCAGCCGGCGAGCACCGCACCGGCCAGCTCGGTTGCGGTCGGATCGGCAAGCTCGAATTCGTGCACGCTCATGGTCGGCAGGGATTGCCGAGCGAACGCAGTTCGGCAATCAGATCGTCCGGCAGCAGGCCGCGTTCGCCCTGCAACGCAGCGCGATCCCCCGCAAGCGCGTGGACGAGAACACCGGTCTGCGCGGCGCCGCATGTTCCAAGCCCTTGCGCTCGCAGCGCCGCGATGATGCCGGTCAGCGCATCGCCCATGCCTCCGGTACCCATGCCCGGATTGCCGTATGGACATACGGCCACATATGGATCGCCGCTGATCAGGCTGCCGGCTCCCTTGAGAACCACAACCGCGGCATAGCGGCGCTCGATCGCCTGCAGCGCGGCGAGTCGATCGCGTTGAATCTCGGCCGTGGTACAACCGAGCAATCGCGCCGCTTCACCGGGATGCGGGGTCAGAACCGCGTTCGCAAGAGTAACCGGCTCAGCGGCCAACAAGTTCAGGGCGTCGGCGTCGAGCACAAGTGCCTTGTCACTTTCGAGCACCGCTGCAAATAGCGAGCGGGCCCAGGCATCGGTGCCAAGACCGGGACCGATCGCAATGACGTCGGCCCTGTCGAGCAGCGGCCGCAACGCCTGCGCGTCATCACATCCATGGCACATCAATTCGGCCTGCGCGGCAGTCAGTGCG
>DATCXY010000312.1:0-3159 GCA_036570585.1 Solimonas sp.
GCCACATCGTCAAGGCGCCGATGGTCGGGACCTTCTATCGTTCGCCGTCACCGGGTGCCAAGTCGTTCGTCGAGGTCGGCCAGACCGTCAAGGCCGGCCAGGTACTGTGCATCATCGAAGCGATGAAGATGCTCAACCAGATCGAAGCCGAAAAGGCGGGCGTGATCGCCGAAGTCTTTGCCGAAAACGAAAAGCCGGTGGAATTCGATCAGCCGCTGTTCGCGATCGAGTGAACGGCCATGACGTCACTCCCGCGCGCAATGGCCTGAGCACTCGGCCATGAAAGAAATCAAGAAAGTCCTGATCGCCAATCGCGGCGAGATTGCGCTGCGTATTCTGCGCTGCTGCCGTGAGCTCGGCATCAAGACGGTCGCCGTCTACTCGACCGCCGATCGCGAGCTGAAGCACGTGGCGCTGGCCGACGAAGCGGTCTGCATTGGTCCGCCGCAGGCTGCACACAGTTATCTGAACATGGCGGCGATCATTTCCGCCGCCGAAGTCACGCAGGCCGACGCCATCCATCCCGGCTACGGCTTTCTGTCCGAGAATGCGGACTTTGCCGAATCGGTCGAAAAATCCGGCTTCATCTTCATTGGCCCGAAGCCGGAAACGATCCGCCTGATGGGCTCGAAGACCAACGCCAAAGCCGAAATGATCGCGGCCGGCGTGCCGTGCGTACCGGGCTCCGACGGCATCCTGCCGGACGACGACGCCGAATGCGTGGCGATCGCCGCGAAGGTCGGCTATCCGGTGCTGATCAAGGCGGTCTCCGGTGGCGGCGGCCGCGGCATGCAGGTCGTGCGCAGCGAAGACGAGCTGATCAACAAGATCACCATCGCCCGCACCGAAGCGCTCAATGCTTTCAAGGACGCCTCCGTGTTCATGGAGAAGTACCTGGAGTTGCCGCGCCACATCGAGTTCCAGGTGCTGTCCGATGGTCAGGGCAATGCCATCCATCTCGGCGAACGCGATTGCTCGATGCAGCGCCGCAACCAGAAAGTCGTCGAGGAATCGCCGGCGCCGGGCATCACCGACGAACAGCGCGCCGAAATCGGCGGTCTCTGCGTCGAGGCGTGCAAACGCATCGGCTACCGCGGCGCCGGCACCTTCGAATTCCTGTACGAAGATGGCCGCTTCTATTTCATCGAGATGAACACGCGCATCCAGGTCGAACATCCGGTCACCGAGATGGTCACCGGCGTCGACCTGATCAAGGAAATGATCCGCATCGCCGATGGCAAGCCGCTGAAGAAGAAGCAGGGCAACATCCGCTTCCGCGGCCATGCCATCGAATGCCGCATCAACGCCGAGCACGCGCGCACCTTTATTCCCTCGCCGGGCGAGATCAAGAAGTACCACCAGCCCGGCGGCCCCGGCATTCGTCTCGATTCGCACTGCTACGCGGGCTACAGGGTACCGCCGCACTACGATTCGATGATAGGCAAACTGATCGCCTACGGCTCCGATCGCAAGTCCGCGATCGCGCGCATGCGCCAGGCACTTGCCGAGATGATCATCGAAGGCATCCAGACCAATATCCCGCTGCAGAGCCGCATCATGCGCGACCCGGTCTACAAGGAAGGCACGCATCACATCCATTATCTGGAAAAGATGCTGGAGCAATGGGCGACCGAGGAACCGCCCAGCACCTGAGTGCCATCTCGACAAAAGCCCCGTCCCAGCGGGGCTTTTTTTTGCGCGACAGATGGACTGACGTCGCTTTGTGGCGGTGCAGCAATAGCCACCCTTCCGACCCGGAACTAAGCTGCCGGGCAATTCTTTCCATTGCAGGAGATGCAGATGAAACCCTACGGACGCAAGGTGGCGATTCTCGGTGGCTCACGCATTCCGTTCGCGCGCTCGAACACTGCCTATTCGACAAAATCGAACCAGGACATGCTGACTGCGGCGCTGCGTGGCTTGGTCGACAAGTTCCAGTTGCATGGTGAGCGCATCGGCGAAGTCGCCGCCGGCGCGGTACTCAAGCATTCGCGCGACTTCAATCTGTGCCGTGAATCGGTGATGTCATCGGGCCTGGCGCCGGAAACGGCGGCCTACGATCTGCAGATGGCCTGCGGTACCGGCCTGCAGGGGGCGATCAATATCGCCAACAAGATCGCCCTCGGCCAGGTCGAATCCGGTATTGGTGGCGGCGTCGATACGACGTCCGATGCGCCGATCGCAGTCGGCGACAAGTTGCGCAAGATCCTGCTCGAAGTGAACCGCGCCAAGACTACCGGCCAGCGTCTGGCAGCACTGGCAAAATTCCGGCCGGCGATGCTCGCGCCACAGACGCCCACCAACGGCGAACCGCGCACCAAGATGAGCATGGGCCAGCACTGCGAATTGATGGTCAAAGAGTGGAAGATTCCACGCGAGGCGCAGGATCTGCTCGCATACGAATCCCACAAGAAGGCCGCCGCCGCCTATGACGCGGGTTTCTACGACGATCTGATCGTGCCGTTCGCCGGTCTTGAACGCGACAACAATCTGCGCCCCGACATCACCCTCGAGAAGCTGGCGTCGCTGGGGCCGGCGTTCGACCGCAAGTCCGGCCATGGCACGCTGACCGCCGGCAATTCGACGCCGCTGACCGATGGTGCTTCGGCCGTGCTGCTGGCATCCGAAGACTGGGCCAAGGCACATGGCTTCAAGCCGCTCGCCTACATCACGCACGCCGAAACGGCGGCTGTCGATTTCGCCGGCAGCAAGCATGAGGGTTTGTTGATGGCGCCCGCCTACGCCGTCGCGCGCATGCTCAACCGCGCCGGCCTGACGTTGCAGGATTTCGATTTCTATGAAATCCACGAAGCATTCGCCGGTCAGGTGCTGTGCACGCTGAAGGCCTGGGAAGATCCGACGTTCTGCAAGGACAAGCTCGGCCTCGATGCGCCGCTCGGTTCGATTGATCGCGCCAAAATGAACATCAAGGGTGGCAGCCTCGCTGCGGGCCATCCGTTCGCCGCGACCGGTGGCCGTATCCTCGCGACGCTGGCCAAGATCATTGTCCAGAACAATGGTGGCCGCGGTCTGATCTCGATCTGCGCGGCCGGCGGTCTCGGCGTGACGGCGATCGTCGAACGCGCCTGAGCGCACTGATGCGATGCTGATGTAAAAGGGCCCGGCGCCTTGCCGGGCCCTTTTTTTGGCGCGGGTCTT
>DATCXY010000313.1:0-7257 GCA_036570585.1 Solimonas sp.
CCATGCAGCGAGCTGCAGCGACAATGTCGACGTCAATGCCACAGTCCTCGCAAACGGCTTTGCCGCCGACCTGGCGAACACCCGGCAATTCAGCTCGCAAATCGACGCGGCCAACGTCGCCACGCTGCAACTGGCCTGGGCCGATGTCGCCGACGGCATCACGGAAAGGCGCGGTGCACCGGCCGTCACCCAGCAAGCAGTGTTCTACTCGGCCGGACGGCAGATCGTCGCCGCGAATCGCCAGAGCGGTTGCCGCTACTGGCACTACAGCGTTCCGGCAAAGACCACGCCGCTGGTGGGCAGCAATGCGGTGCGCTCGTCGGCGATCTATTTCCTGCCGCCGCATGGCGAGCAGCCGGCGCTCGTCTACGCCGGCGATTTCTACGGCAACTTCTATGCAATCGACGCTGCCAGCGGCACGCTGCGCTGGTCACGCTTCATCGGCACCGAAAAGGATCACCACACGATCACCGGTGCACCGCAGGTCTACGACGGCAAACTGATCGTGCCGGTGTCCAGCAAGGAAGTGCTGTCCGCCCTGTTCGAACTGCGGCCGTGCTGCTCCAGCCACGGCCTGCTGCAGGCGCTCGATCCTTACACGGGTGCGACGCTGTGGACCTACGACGCGACCGCCGCTGCGCGCCTGCAATTGCGCACCGGCAAGCTGGCGCCGAACGGGGTCAGTCTCTGGGGCACACCGGCCATCGATCCGGCGCGGCGGCGCATCTATATCGGCACCGGCCAGAACCTGACGCCGCCCACCACGGAGAATTCGGACGCCGTGCAGGCGCTCGATCTCGACAGCGGTGCGGTGCTGTGGACTTTCCAGGCGACGGCCGGCGACGCCTACAACGTTTCCTGCGGCGTGCCGCTGCTGGCCGCGCTCGACTGCGTGCGACCGGCCGGACCCGACGCCGACTTCGGCGCACCACCGATGCTCGTGCATCTGGCGGGTGGTGGCGGCGCCGTCATCGCCGGCGCGAAGAACGGCGTCGTCTATTCGCTGAACCCGGACAGCGGCGCGCTGAACTGGTCGCGACGTCTTGGCCAGGGCGGCTCGCTCGGCGGCATCCACTGGGGCATGGCAAGCGACGGCACGCGCGTCTACGCGGCGATCAGCGATGTCACCGTCAACAAGGCGTCCGGCCTCGATGCCGGCAAGCTGTTCGGTTCCAACCAGATCACGCCGGTCGATGGCGCGCAGCCCGGCATCTACGCGCTGGATGCCGCCAGCGGTGCACTGCAATGGGCGATCCATCCGATGCACGTCGATGACGGCGTCGCCACGCCGTCGATCTATTCGGCAGCCTTGACCGTCACCAACGATCTGCTGTTCGCCGGCTCACTCGATGGCGAGCTGAAGGCCTTCCAGACCCACGACGGCGCCGAACGCTGGTCCTACGACAGCAACGTCGCGATCACCGGCGTCGATGGCACGGCCGGGCACGGCGGCACGATCGACTCGGTCGGTGCGAACGCCGCCGGCGGCGATCTGTTGCTGAACTCCGGCTATGACAGCTTCGGCAGCAGCAATCGCTATCAGGCCGGCCCCGGCAATGTCCTGTATGTCTGGCGTCTGGCTTCGCCCTGAGCCGAAAATCCGTCCAGCGTGACGCAGGCCAGATCCCGGAGTTCGCATTGAAAGCAGCCTTGTCCTTTCCCCTCCCGCTCACCCCGCGTGATCGCGCAGCGATCGCATCGAGGGGGCTGCGAGCTCTGCTCGACCGCAAAGGCCAATATCCCGAGATCGCGTGCCTCGATACAGCGCGTTTCACGCGCCACTCGGCATGAACGGGGTGGGAAAGCATCAATCCAAACCACAATGCTGCGCCAGCAACGGTGCGGGTACCGGCACCGACGGCGCCGACCACGCTGACCACCAGACAAGCTCAGCGGGCAACGCGATGATCGGAATCCGGCACGGCACCGAGGTGGTCGACGCGTTGACCGAGGAGCGCTGCTTCATCAGCGAATGGTCGAACCATGACGACGATCCAGCTTTGTCGATTGCGCGGGCACGCGTATCGCCGGGCGTGACGACACGCTGGCACCGTCTGCACCACATCATCGAACGCTACGTGATCCTTGAAGGCCACGGTCTTGTCGAACTCGGCGATCAACCGCCGATTGCCGTCGCCACCGGCGATATCGTGCATATTCCGGCCGGTGTCGCTCAACGGATCCGCAACGACGGCGATCGCGATCTGGTGTTTCTCGCGCTATGCACACCGCGCTTTATCTGGACGGCTTACGAAGATATCGATTCGGATCCGCCCCAGGCCTGAATGCGGCATTCCGGCGTGCGGGTCGAGTCACAGACAACACGGTGACCGGGATGAGCCGGTCACCGTCCGCCACAAGCGCTAGAAGTTGAACTGCAGATTGAGGGAGATTGCGTCGATCTTCGAATCGACACTGTAGTCGTCATCGTCGCCGGCATCACCATCAAGCTTGAAGCGTTCGTATTCCAGGCGCAGATCCATGTTGTCGCCCAGATCCATGCGCGCACCGACGCCCCAGAAGAAATCGGTGCCATCGTTGCTGACGTGGCTGGCGCCCGCCAGCGGGCCACGCAGATGGGCGTCGGTATCCCAGAACAGCGCTCCCGCCTTGGCGTAAGGCTGGATGAACTTGAACGGAATATCGGCAACCAGTGCAGCCGTCCAACCGTCGGCTTCAACGCGCGCACTGTTGTTTTCGGCATCGCCGAAATCGATGTACTGACCTTCGACCGAGAAGATCGGCGTAAACCGATAACCTGCAAATGCCTTCCACGACACGCGGTCGTCATCGAAATCATCGGTGTCGAACGTCTCGCTCCTGAAGTCATTGTTCAGGCGAGTGTAGATCGCGCCACCACCAACGAAGATGCCGGGGTCCTGATGTGGAAGATCTTGGGCGAACGACGGCATCGACACTGCCATCAGGCCGCCAACGGCCAGCAGCGGCAACATGATTCTGGACTTCGAGTACATGACTCCCTCCTTGGAAAGGTGCGATCACATCTGCAGGCTTCCTGCATGCAGTGCACAGACGTTGCGGGCCCGGCACTGAATCGGCACTGAACTTTGCACGCTGCGCATCGCGACAAAAATATCGGCGCCGATACCGCCATCCGTTCGCAGTAGGCAGACGAAAGCGACTTCGTTCACGCTGCGCGCAGCGCAATCCGGCGCTGCAAGGATTAATCATGTCCAGACCTTGGTCGCTTGCCGATCTGTCGTCGCTGGCTGGAAAGACCGCGCTGGTGACCGGCGCCAATCGTGGCCTCGGCCGCGAAATAGCGACCGCATTGGCCGCAGCTGGCGCAACCGTGATCGCGGGTTGCCGCGACATCACGCGGATGGACGTAGCGATCGCCGATATCCGCCGCAGCACTCCGAACGCCGACATCACGGCAATGCGTGTCGACCTCGCGGATCTGGCATCGATCCGCGAGGTCGCCGGGCAATTCAAGGCGCGACATCAGCGTCTCGACATTCTCTGTCACAACGCTGCGGCGATCATGGTGCCGCGCGGCCGGACGCGCGATGGTTTCGAACTGCATATCGGCACCAATCATCTCGGCCCGTTTGCATTGACCGGCCTGTTGTTCGACGCGCTGTGCGCGGCGCCGCAAGCCCGCGTGGTCAGCACTGGCAGCCTCGCGCACCGGATGAGCAGCGGTCTCGATCTCGACGACAGCGATTATGCGAAGCGCCCGTACAAGGAGATGGATGCTTATGGCGCGAGCAAGATCGCGGCGCTCAGCTTTGCCTTCGAATTGCAGCGTCGCCTGCAGCGCGCCGCCTTGCCCATCCTGTCCGTCGCGGCGCATCCCGGCTACAGTGCGACCAATGATGACATCGGTAATTTCTTCATGCGTCTGGCGACCAGACTGTTTGCACAAAAGCCCGCCATCGGCGCATTACCGGCTCTGTATGCGGCGACCGCGTCCGACGTACGCGGCGGCGACTACATCGGGCCTTCCGGCTTCAAGGAGCTGGGCGGCGCACCCACCCGCGTCGACGCCAGCGACGCGGCGCGCGACGAGGACCTGGGCAAGCGGCTCTGGGCCTGGTCGCAGGCGCGCACCGGCGTGCATTACCTTGATGACGCGGTGGCGGTCTGATCGATGCTGGTGATTCGTCGCATTGTGCTGGGGCTGGTATTCACCTGGTTCTTTTTCGGCAGCCTCGGCCATTTTTTCGACGCCACCTTCTTTGCTGGTCTGGTGCCGTCTTATGTCCCGTTTCCGCACGCTGCCGTCGCGATCACCGGCGCCTGTGAATTACTCGGCGCAGTCGGCCTGCTGATCGCGAAAACCCGCACTGCCGCCGGCCTCGGTCTGTTCGTGCTGACGCTGTGTGTGACGCCGGTGAACTTCAACATGTGGTGGCACCCCGAGCAGTTTCCGCAGTTTCATCCGACGTTCATTGCCGTGCGGCTTGCACTGCAGATCCCTCTGCTGGCCGGCATCTGGTGGAGCACGCGGGCGCCGCGCAGATCGCAAGCCTGAAGCGTGCCGGTGCGCCCGCCGATCGGAAATCGCGATTTCAACGGCGTGCGGCGTCGCACGAATCGCCTCGGGAAATCCCTCAGCCGTCGTCATCGCCGCGTGCGCCCATGCCACAATCACCCGGTCGACGGCCAGCATGGCCGCATCATCGGGGAGCCCACCACATGAGCGCAGACGCGCCGGCCGTACCGCAGCTCACGCTGCGCGCCATCATCCTGTCCGTGATCCTGGCGATGATCCTCGCCGCGGCGAATGCCTATCTTGGCCTGTTCGCCGGCCTGACGATCGCGACCGCAATTCCCGCCGCCGTGGTGTCGATGGCCGTCCTGCGCGTGCTCGGCGGCGGCTCGATTCTTGAAAACAACATCGTGCAGACCGGCGCCTCGGCCGGCTCGTCGATCGCCGCGGGCGTGATCTTCACGATTCCGGCGCTGATCATCCTCGGCTATTGGCAGGACTTCCGATATTCGTGGGTACTCGCGATCGCCGGACTTGGCGGTCTGCTCGGCGTGCTGTTTTCGGTGCCGCTGCGGCGCACGATGATCGTCGAGGAACCACTCGCGTTTCCCGAGGGCAAGGCCGCCGCCGAAGTGCTGAAGGCCGGCGAGAATCCGGGCGGCGGAATCAAGACGCTCGCGTTCGCCGGCGTGATCGGATCGCTGATCAAGCTCGCCGCCGCGAGTGGTCTGCGCCTGATCCCCGACGCGGCGATCGGCTCGACCTTCTTCGGTCGCTATTTCGCGTTCATGGGCACCAATCTGTCACCGGCACTGCTCGGTGTCGGCTATATCGTGGGTCTCAACGTCGGCATTGTCGTGGTCGCCGGCAGCATCTTGTCGTGGAACATCGCGATCCCGATCTACCACGCGTATTTCCTGAACTCCGATCCGGCACTGGCCGCCCAGATCGTCGGCGCCAATGCCGCCGATGTGGGCTATGCAATCTGGAACGCCAAGATCCGCTATCTCGGTGTCGGCGCGATGTTGGTCGGCGGTATCTGGACACTGTTCTCATTGCGCAAGTCGTTGGCATCCGGCATCAAGAGTGGCCTTGCTGCCGCGCGCAAGAACATGGGCGCGACCGTCATCGCCGATGTCGACCGCGACTTGCCGATGAAGTGGATGCTGATCGCGCTGGTCGCGTTCACGATTCCGCTCGCGCTGCTGTATCAAGCGATCGTCAGCGACTGGCTGGTCAGCATTCCGATGACGCTGATCATGATCGTCGCCGGCTTCCTGTTCGTGTCGGTGTCCGGCTACCTCGCCGGGCTGGTCGGCTCGTCGAACAATCCGGTGTCGGGCATCACGATCGCGACGATCCTGTTCGCATCGGTGGTGCTGATCGTGTTGCTTGGTCGCGACTCATCGATCGGCGCGGTTGCCGCGATCATGATCGGCGCCGTGGTCTGCTGCGCGGCCGCGGTCGGCGGAGACAACCTGCAGGATCTGAAAGCAGGCTATCTGGTCGGCGCCACACCATGGAAACAGCAGCTGATGTTGTGCATCGGCGCGTTCTCGTGCGCGCTGGTGATGGCACCGGTGTTGAATCTGCTGGCGCAGGCCTATGGCATCGGCGCGCCGACACCCGAGCATCCGAATGCGCTCGCCGCGCCGCAGGCCAATCTGATGGCGTCGGTCGCCAAGGGCATGTTCGGCGGTCACCTGCCGTGGACGATGATCCAACTCGGCGCGGTGATCGGCGCGCTGGTGATCGCGCTCGACGAATGGCTGAAGCGCCGCGGTTCGAGTTTCCGCGTGCCGGTCCTCGGCGCCGCGATCGGCATCTACCTGCCGCTCGAACTGATGGTGCCGATCTTCCTCGGCGGCCTGCTCAATCACCTGGTTGCACGCAAGCATCCAAATGCGATCAGCGAATCGGAGAAGGACCGTATCCACCAGCCCGGCACACTGTTCTCGGCGGGCCTGATCACCGGGGAGGCGCTGACCGGCATCATCATCGCGATCCCGATCGTCGTCTCCGGTCGCGCCGATGTGCTGGCACTACCGACCGGCCTGCAGTTCGGCCAGATCGTCGGACTGATCGTGCTGGCAGTCGTCGCCGGGCTGCTCTATCGAAGCGGCGCACGCGCAACGAACTGAGATCCGTGTTGTTCAGCGAGCGTGCGGATCACGCCGGCAAACTGCGCAAATGTCGAAGATCCGCTTTCTCGCTATCACGCTCGCAATGTCTGCGGGCCACGCGTACGCCGATGCCACGCTGAATTTCGTCGACCCCGCCAGCGGCGCATTCCAGTCGCGCATCGCGGTTGCGGACGGCAAGCTGCGCGTCGATGCCGCCGGCGCGGCCGGCGGTTCGTATGTCGTGCTTGATCTGAAGACGCGCACGCTGACGCAGATCAATCCCTCGGCACGCACAACCACCAGCAGCAGCATCGAACAGGTGCAGGCGATGATCAGCAGCGTCACACGCGCTGCCGATCCAGCCACCCAGCCGCTCGTGCAACTGGCGCTCGACAATTTGCCCGACGCACAACGCGCGCAGGCCGAGTCGATGTTGCGGCAATCGAAACGCGATGAAGCAATACCCTACGCCAGGACCGGCCAGCATGATCGCGTCGCCGGCATCGATTGCGACATCTACACGCAGCGTTCGAGCAGCGGCGACACGCGCAACCTGTGCGCGGCTTCATACACAGCGCTGAAACTGGACGCAGCCGACACGCAGACGCTGCAAGGCGCGCTCACGCTGCTGCGACAAACCGGCGGTCCCTGGCTGTCGGCAACGCAGGTGCCGGGGCT
>DATCXY010000314.1:0-1568 GCA_036570585.1 Solimonas sp.
CCTCGATGAAGTAGAACGCGCCGGTGTCCGCGTCCATCAGGAATTCAACGGTGTCGGCGTGCGAGTAGTTGACCTGTTTGCACAGGCGCAGCGCCGCACCGCACAACTCCTGCCGCTGGTCCTCGAACAGGTACGGTGCCGGCGCGCGTTCGACCACTTTCTGGTTGCGGCGCTGCACCGAGCAGTCGCGCTCGAACAGGTGGATCAAGTTGCCGTGCGTGTCACCGAGAACCTGCACTTCGACGTGGCGGGCGCGGCGCACCAGCTTTTCGACGTAGACCTCGTCATTGCCGAATGCGGACTTGGCCTCGCTGCGCGCACTGTTCATCTGCGTGCCGAGATCGGCTTCGGATTCGATCACGCGCATGCCACGGCCGCCGCCGCCCCAACTGGCCTTCATCATCACCGGATAGCCGATTTCGGCGACCAGCTTCTTGCAGGCCTCAAGCTCGTACGGCAGCGCGGCCGAGGCCGGCAGCACCGGCACCTGGGCCGCGATCGCGGCTTTGCGCGCGGCGACCTTGTCGCCGAGCGCGCGCAGCACCTCGGGCTTGGGGCCGATGAAACGAATGCCGACTTCGGCGCAGGCTTCGGCGAAAGCGGGGTTTTCGGACAGGAAACCGTAACCCGGATGGATCGCATCGACGCCAGCTTCGATTGCAATACGGATGATGTCCGGGATGTCGAGGTAGGCGGCGATCGGCTTCTGGCCGCGGCCGACCCGATAGCTTTCGTCCGCCTTGAACCGGTGCAGCGCGAAGCGGTCTTCGTGTGCGTAGATCGCGACCGTGCGAATGCCAAGCTCGGCCGCTGCACGCATCACACGTATCGAAATCTCGCCGCGGTTCGCGACCAGCAGCTTGCGGACGGGGGCAGGCGAGACTTCCATGGAATTTTTTCTCCGGGGGGCGTGGGGGACTGACATCAATCGCGCCCGCACAGATCAGCCAGTCTCACGGCGTGAGGCAGGGTGGTCGATGACGGCGATTTGCCGCGCGGATTTTAGCGTGCAATGGCGATCGCCTGCGCCGCCGGTTTGGGTTGCGGCGCTTGACGGCGATGCGACGATGGCGCACGGCAGCGAGAAAAATCAAACCTGCGTTCAGGAGCGCGGCATGCGTGGACAGACCCTAGTTATCCAGCTTCCAGGTAAACGCGACCTGCGTCCATGAAGTTTCAGCGATGCCGTTGGCGGTGCCCGGCTTGAATGTGCACTTCGCCATCGCGCGCATGGCGATCGTATCGAGTCGCGGTGAACCGCTGCTGGTATCGATGCGGCTGTTCAGTATCTTGCCGTATTCGTCGATTTGATAGCCGATGACCACCCGGCCCTCTTCGTTCAGCTGGCGCGAGGCATTCGGATAGCGGGGCGCCGCACAGGTATTGAGCTCGATGCGGGCGGGAATGTGCCGGATTTTTGCTTTCGCAGGCGTTGCCGGAGCCTCGCCGGCCGAGGTGACAGCCGAGGACGTGTTGCGATCGGCACCGGCCGATGATGACGCCTTGGCCTGCGCCGCCAGCTTTTGCCGCTCCCGTTCGAGATCATCGCGCTGTTTCTGCAGTTCAGC
>DATCXY010000315.1:0-4647 GCA_036570585.1 Solimonas sp.
CGCCGGTCTCCCTCATCATTGGCCACGCGGCGCGCAGATAGTTGACCATGCTCCAGATTGTCAGTGCGGCAGCGACGAACAACAGCCAGTAGCCCATGTCGTACCACGGCAGACCGAAAGTCGGAATTTTCCAGATCATCATGCCGATCGCGGTCATCTGGAAGCCGGTTTTCCATTTGCCGATCCAGCTCACCGCGACGCTGGTGCGCGCGCCCAGCTCCGCCATCCACTCGCGCAGCGCCGAAATGGTGATCTCGCGGCCGATGATGATCGCGACCAGCACGCCGAGCAGATTGCCGGGCGCATCGCGCAGCAGCATGACGAGGCAGATCGCGACCAACAGCTTGTCGGCGACCGGATCGAGAAAGGCGCCGAAGCGTGTGGTCTGATTCCAGCGTCGTGCCAGATAACCATCGAACCAGTCGGTGATCGCGGCTGCGGCGTACAGCACGGTGGCAATCTGTCGCGCGTATTCCCAGGGCACGTAGAACAAACCGAGTACGACCGGGATGATCGCGACGCGGAGCATGGTCAATATCAGCGGCAGGTTCAGGCGCAATCCTCGGCATCCTTGTCGCCGCCGGTAGCGGCGCTTGCGTCGATAGTAGCGATCAGTGGAAGTGGGCGTAAACCCGTTCGGCCAGTGTCCGCGAGACGCCCTCGACGCCCGCAAGCTCATCAAGGTTGGCGCGCTTGATCTGTGCGAGACCGCCAAATGCCTTCAACAGCGCGCGGCGACGCGTCGGGCCGAGCCCTTCGATCGACTCCAGACCGGAGCTGAGCCGCGCCTTGTCGCGCCGGCCACGATGGCCGGTGATCGCGAAGCGATGCGCCTCGTCGCGAATGCGCTGGATCAAGTGCAAGGCCGGTGAATCGGGAGGCAGACTCAGCGGCAGTTCGCGCTCGGCGATGATCAGTTCTTCGAGCCCCGGACGGCGTGTCGGCCCCTTGGCAATGCCGACCACGCGCAGTTCGCTGATTTCCAGTTCTTCGAGCGCTTCCAGCGCGGAATTGAGCTGACCGAGGCCGCCATCGATGAACAGCACGTCGGGCGCCTGCACTTCCCCGCTCTTGACGCGCGCAAAGCGCCGCGCGACCGCCTGGCTGATCGCCGCGTAGTCGTCGCCCGGCGTGATGCCGTCGATATTGAACTTGCGATACGCGCTTTTCAGTGGGCCTTGCTCGTTGAATACCACGCACGAAGCCACCGCCTTCTCGCCGCCGGTATGCGAGATGTCGAAGCATTCGAGCCGGCGTGGCGGTGCGTCGAGGTCGAGCACACGCTGCAATTCGAGCAAACGATCGTCCATGCTCGCGGCCTCGACCAAGCGCGTCGACAGCGCCTGCGTCGCACTGTTCATCGCCATGTCGAGCAAGCGTCGTTTGACGCCGCGCTGCGGCTGCGCGATCGACACCTTGCGGCCCGCACGCTGCCCAAGCGCTTCTTGCAGCAGTTCGTCTTCGTTGACGGCGTGGCTGACGAGAATCTCCGGTGGTGCCGGCTGTTCGAGATAGTGCTGACTGATGAAACTTTCGAGTAATTCCTCGGCGCTCGCATGTGCCGGGTGTTTCGGGAAATGGCTGCGATGGCCGAGATTGACGCCGTCGCGCACGCTCATCACCACCACGCAGCTGGTCGACGGATGCAGTGCGACGACGATCAGGTCGAGGTCGTCCGCGCCACCGGTGATCACGCGGCTCTCGCGCACGCGCTTGAGTGCGGCGATCTGGTCGCGGACACGCGCTGCCAGTTCAAAGTCGAGCCGGTCGGCCGCCGTCTGCATCGCCATGCCGAGTTCGTCAGCCAGCTCATCGGCCTTGCCTTCCAGCAAGCGCGCGGCGTTGCGCAATTCCTTCGCGTAATCGTCTTCGCTGATCAGATTCACGCACGGCGCCGAACAGCGCTTGATCTGATGCTGCAGACAGGGTCGATCGCGATGTGCAAAAAAGCTGTCACGACAAGGACGCAGCAGGAACAGCTTCTGCAGCGTGCTCAGCGTCTCGCGCACCGCAACCGCAGACGGGAACGGTCCGAAGTAACGATCATTGCCGGTCTTCGCGCCCCGGTAATACGAAATGCGCGGATAGCGGTGCGCCGAAAACCGCACGTACGGATAGCTCTTGTCGTCGCGATACATGACGTTGTATCGCGGCCCGAATTCCTTGATGAGGTTGGCTTCGAGGAGCAGCGCTTCGTCCTCCGTACGCGTGACCGTGACTTCGACGCGCTGGATCTGCGAGACCATTGATTCGATGCGCGGATTGCCGCTGGCGCGCAGGAAGTAGGTGCTGACGCGCTTCTTCAGATTGCGCGCCTTGCCGACATACAGCAGATCGTCGGCAGTGCCGTACATGCGATAGACGCCCGGCTGCGTCGTCAGCTGGGACAGAAAACTGCGATGGTCAAAGCGTTCGGACATCGTCGGGTTCGGATCGTGGACGCCATGGTACTGCGCCGGGCCGGCCCCAAAGCCTGCAGCGGCGGCTTGCGCAAAAAGCCGCCGCCGTCTGCATGCGCTTCAGGGTTGTGTTGCCTCGATCGGCACCCAGCCGGTGATGGTGCCGGCTTCGACAAAACACCAGCTGCCGCTGCCGTTATGAATCACGCGGCTGCCGCGTGTGAACGCGGTGCCGGCTGGCAGGATCGCGAAGACTTTTGCACGAGCCGTCGGCGACACGCGAACCGGCGTGCGCTGCTTCAGCACGAGCGTTGCGCCGGCACCGACCGGCACCGCTGCCGACCTTGACGGCACGCTCGGCGTTGTTGGCGCCGGTGCTCCGGTCACGGGTGTCTGCGCGACTTCTGGAGGCACAGCCGTCTCGCCTGCATCATTCGCGGCCTCGGCCGCTGCGTCGTTGCCTGACGCTTCTGGCGTCGCAGCCGACACTGGCGCCGGAGTCGGTGGCGGTTCCGGAAAAGCCGGCTCGATCGCCGCTGCGGCGGTGGGTGCAGCGTCCGCAGCCGACGACGATGCGTCTGCCACAATGTCGTCGCCGGCACTAGCGGTGCTCTGTGCCACTGCCGCCGCTGTCGTTGCCGCCGAAGAATTCTCGGTGACCGCAGTCGCGCCATCCTCGGTCGTCGCCAGTGCACCGTCGTTCGTTTCGGCGACAGGTTCATCGACGGCCGGCGTTGGCGTTGGCGGCGGTGCCGCCACCGACCATTGCGCCGCCAGTGCGGCAGCAGCTTCGCGATCACGCTCGGCTGCCGTCTTTTCCACGACGACCGCGGGTCGCGCCGCCTCCGCATAGCCGGCCACGGGGCGCGTGCCGACCGCGAAGTCCTGGCCGATCGCGCCGGCGATCGCGAGTTCCGCGTCCTTGATGCCGTCAACGGAGTCATCGAGCTTGGCGCTCAACTGCTGCGGCGACGCGTATTGATAGCGCGTGTTCGCCGCCAGATGGGCCGCACCGTCGATACCGAGATCTTCGCCACCATTGAAGGTTTTCGCGTAAAGCGCCTTGCGCGTGCGGGTATCGAAGAGTTCGACCTCGACGATCGCCCACGGCTGCAGCGCGGTGGTCGACGATGAGGTGTAGCCGGCGCCCTCGAAGCGCACGACCAGAATCGCGTCCGCGTCCGTCTTGATCGACGAAAGATCGATGTGGCCATCGTCGCGAACAACCGGACGTTGCGTCGGCAGATTCACGACGCGGTAGCCGTTGCGCTCGAGCTGGCGCGTGATCGCCTCGGCGAGCAAAGGCGACAATTCGACCTGGGCATTGGTCAACAGCTGCGCGTAGGTGGTCGAGTGACTTTCGTTGCCGTTGCCGCGGTTGAGGACCTGATCGACCGATGGTTCAGCAATGTCCAGCAGCGCAACAGTCCGGATCTGATTGGCCGCGCCTTCACTCAGTTCGGCCCGGGGGCCGGCGGCACAGCCCAGCAGTCCAGCCATCAGCATCGATGCCGCGGCGCATCCAAGCATGCGCAATTTGCGAACCCACATTGCCATCCCTTTTAATTTTCGCCGATGCTTGGACGCCGCTGCGGCCGCCTACGTCACCGGCTGATCGACTTTGTCCTCAAGCAGGCCATAACGCATGGCCATGCGCGTCAGTTCGACATCATTCGAGACATTGAGCTTCTCGAACAGGCGATAACGATAAGTGCTGACGGTCTTCGGCGAAAGATGCAGGCGATCGGAGACTTCCTGCGTCGAATAGCCCTTGGTCACCATCAGCATGACCTGCGTCTCGCGCTGCGAGAGTTGGTCGAACGGCGATGCGCCGTTCGGTCCCTTGACCAGGCTCGCGGCCAGATTACCGGCGACATCGGCCGCCACGTAGTGACCGCCGCCATGGACGCGACGAATCGCCGCGACGACTTCCTCTGCCGCCGAATCCTTGCTGATGTAGCCAGCCGCGCCGGCTGCCAGCATCCGGCTCGGATAGGGCTCTTCCAGGTGCATGGAAACCACGATGACCTTGATCGCGGCATTGCGCTGGATCATGCGGCGCGTCGCTTCCAATCCGCCGATGCCGGGCATGTTGATATCCATCAACACCACATCCGGCGCCTGATTGCGAACCAGTTCCAGCGATTCCTCGCCCGTGCACGCCTCGGCAATGACTTCCATATCCGCCGTTTCCTGCAGCACGCGGCGCAGTCCGGCCCGGATCAGACGGTGGTCGTCAACCAGCATG
>DATCXY010000316.1:0-2432 GCA_036570585.1 Solimonas sp.
CATTCACGAAGGTCGGCTGCTGCTCGACCTGATGTCGGTTGCCGACGATGAGCTGCCGGAACTCGCGGCGGCCGTGCGCGCAGTGCTAGCGTAAGCGACCGACCCCGATCGTCCGGGCGGCCCTTCGGAGCAAACGCAGACATGGCGCAGACGCGCAGGATGGGAGTGGAAAGTTCGCCGCGGCGTGCGATGTTCATCGATGCGGCCGAGGAGATTCTGCGCAGCGTCGGCTACGTCGGCATCTCGGCGCGGCAGGTCGCGGCGCAGGCCGGACTGAAGACGCAGCTGTTGTACTACTACTTCCTGACGATGGACGATCTGATTCTCGCCGTCGTCCGTCGCATCAACGAGCGCCGCCTGCAGCGGCTCGACGAAGCGCTGGCATCGCCCGAACCGCTGCGCGCACTGTGGCAGCTCAACAGCGATCCATCCGGCGCGACGCTGTCCGCCGAGCTGACGTCGATCGCCAATCATCGCGAAACGGTGCGTGCCGAGATCGTGCGCTCGGCGCAGCACTTCCGCGCGTTGCAGGTCAAGGCGGCGACCGAGCTGCTCGCAGCGCATCACGATGCCGAGCTTCCGGCGGCGGGCCTGGTGATGATCGCGATCTCGGTCGCGCGCACGCTCGTTACCGAATCCGCGCTCGGCCTCAACGACGGCCACGACCAGGCACTGATGCTGGTCGAGCGCATGCTCGGGAAGTTCGAGAAAAAGCCCGGCAGGAAAACCGGCAAACCCTGAAGTCCGACCGTTCGGCGGCCGATCGAGATCGCCGATTGATTCAGGCGCGGACACGATGCTAATGTAGTGTTCAGCATTTGGGCAAAGACCCGTCCAAAGCCGTTCCGTCAGCACCCGCCCGCCTCCGCGTGCCGGTCTTTTACGGCACCACATTGCATGCGAGGAGATCCCGTCGTGAATCTGAAAGTCGAAACGGTCAAACCGGCCATTGGCGCCATCGTCCATGTTGATCGCGCCGACATTCTCGACAAGTCGCTTGGGCCGAAGTGCATCGAACTGATCGAGCGACACGGCGTCGTGGTGTTCCCGCGCGTCGGCCTCAGCAACGAAGAACAGCAGGCATTCACCGAAAATCTCGGCGCCAGCGTCAGCTTCACCACGAACGCGCCGGGCGGCGACAAGGCCGGCGCCGGCGGCTACAACATCACGCTCGACCCGAAGATCAACAACGAGCCCGAGTACGTGCAGGGCACGTTCTTCTGGCATCTCGACGGCATGCCGATGGCAAACATCGCGCCGCCGAAAGCCAGCGTGCTGTCATGCCGCAAGAAGTCGCCGACCGGTGGACAGACGCAGTTCGCCAGCACGTTCGCGGCGTACGACGCGCTGAGCGACGAAGAGAAAGCCGAGTACGAAAAGCTGACCGTGGTGCACAGCCTCGTCGCGGGCGTGCGCGAAGTGAAGGACGCTGCCGAGCTGCAACCGCACATGCGCAGCCGCCGCGCGGAACGGCCGCTGGTGTGGACCTACCCGTCCGGCCGCAAGGCGCTGCTCGTCGGCTACACCGCCGACGAAGTCGTCGGCATGCCTCGCGCCGAAGGTCGCGCGCTGCTGATGCGTCTGCTCGAATGGGCCGCGCAGCCGGCATTCTCGTACAGCCACCAGTGGCAGGAAGGTGATCTCGTGATCTGGGACAACTGCGGCGCACTGCATCGCGTGATTCCGTATGCCAAGGACTCCGGCCGCCTGATGCACCGCACGTCGGTCGCCGGCATCGATCAGGCCGCCTGAGTCGCGCCGCGCCGCCGACCCGTTCCGGCAGCGAGCGACCCACCGTGATCAGAACCTTGCCGGCAGCGCTGCAATGACGAGCCTCGTGCTCGGCGTGATCGGCCATGTCGATCACGGCAAGACTGCACTGGTGCGCGCGCTGACCGGCCAGGACACCGACCGGCTCATCGAAGAAAAACGACGCGGCATTTCGATCGCGCTTGGCTTCGCGCATCTGCACATCACGGATCATTGCGAGATCGACCTGATCGACATGCCCGGTCACGAGCGCTTCGTGCGCACGATGATCTCCGGCGCGACCGGCATCGACGCGGTGCTGCTGGTGGTCGCCGCCAACGAAGGCATCAAGCCGCAGACCGTCGAGCACATCGACATCGCCGGCCTGCTCGGCGTGCATCGTGCGGTGATCGCGATCAGCAAATGCGATCTGGTCACGAACGAACAGGCGCAAGGCGTCGCCGCTGAAACCTTGCGGCGCCTCGCCGCCGCCGGTCTGCAGGCGTCGCCGCCGGTGCTGACCTCGACGGTCCATGAGCAAGGCATCGCCGCGCTGCGCGAAACCTTGCGCGCGCTATCTGTCGATCAAACGCCGCGGCGCAGTGAGGGCCTGCCGTTCCTGCCGATCGATCGTGCATTCAGCATTGCCGGCCACGGCCCGGTCGTCACCGGCACGCTGCGCG